>NZ_CFIFWG010000024.1:0-14755 GCF_984466335.1 Roseitalea sp.
TCGGCCGATACCTGCTCCTCGGCGATCTGGGGCAGGCGAATCGTGAACCGGTCGGCCAGCGCCGCCTTCAGGCCCTTGGAGACGTTGCCCATCGCGGCGAAATCGTCGGCGCCGCGCACATAGAGCCAGTGCCAGAGCTGCTGCACGCGCATCCTGATCTGACTTTCTGCGACGCCCGCCTCGCGCAACGCGTCGGCAAGCCCGTCGCGCCTCAGGCCGACGAGACCGGGACGATCGTCCATGCGCGCGGCATGCGCGGCCGAAAGGCGCGCGCGCACCGCCTCATCGCGTATGTCCAGCGTTGCGACCATGGCCCGTCTTCGGTTCTCGTTCGATGAGAGGCGCATATGTGCCATGGCGCGCCCAAGCGCAAGACGGGGCCGGCATGGACGCCGGCGCCTGCCGGCGGGCGGCGCGTGCGCCTACTGGCAGGACTGGATGGCGTTCAGCGCCGCCGTCACGCCCGACAGCGAATATTCATAGGTCGTGTCGGTGCCGCGCTGCGAGGTCGCTTCGACGACCATGCGGGCGCCCGCGCGCATGGCGGCAACGAGCGCGGGGTCCTCGGCGGCGTCGTCGGTCCAGGCCGCATTGTCCTTGGTGAAGAAGGTGAAGGGCTTGCCGTCGACGGTGACGGTCACCTTGGAGCCCTCGCCCAGCGGATAGCCGGCGATGAACTGCGGCTCCAGCGTCACGTTCTGGCCGCGCCGCTGGGTGATGACGAAGAAATTGTCGCCATGATTGACGTTGGGCGGCTGTTTTGTGAGCGGAACCGAGACGACGTAGCAGACCTTGCCGCCCTGCGCCTGATAGCTGATCGCGCCCCAATCGTTGAACTGGCCGATGCGCTGCTGGGATTGCGCCTGTGCGGCAATGGTGCCCAGGGCCAGCGCGATCGCCGCAAGGGCCGCTGTCATAACTCGATGTGCGTGAAGCATGGTTCCTACCAGGTTCGATGGCGGACGCCTGTCCGCGCGGTCAGCGGCGGCATGCGCCCGGTTCAACCGTTCGCCTTTGCCGCCCACCATGGCGAAACGATGGTTACCAAACCCTAAACGGGTCCGACGCGGAACGGCCTGTCGAAGGCGCTTTCGGGTGCTGTTGCACGCGCGCCCGAGCCGCGCTGCGCCGCCGATGGCGGCTTGTTGTCGAAGAAAGCGGCAACAGTTTGACTTTGTTCGGCAATTCGGTTGAATGTCGGCGCGGCGCGGCGGGCTTTCCGGCTGCGCCGCTCGGACCACCTGTTCGGAACCAGAAGCGCCCTATGAGCGAACAGCATAGACACTTTGCCGCGCTCGCCGCGCGCGTGGCAGGCGACCGCGACAAGGTGGCGTTCACCGAACTGTTCGACTTTTTCGCTCCGCGCATCAAGGCCTATCTGCGACGGCTGGGTCTTGAGGACCAGGCGGCCGAGGACATCGCCCAGGAGGTGATGATCGTGCTGTGGCACAAGGCGCATCTGTTCGACCCGGCCAAATCGTCCTTGTCGACATGGCTTTTCCGGGTCGCGCGCAACCGCAGGATCGACGCGCTCCGGCGCGACAGGTCCGCCCTGCTGGATCCCGACGATCCGATGCTGCAACCCTCCGCGCCGGATGCGCCGGACGCGGTGATGGATGGCGAACGGCGCGATGCGCGCGTGCGCGCCGCGCTCGCAGATCTGCCCCAGGAGCAGGCCGGTCTCGTGCGCATGGCGTTCTTCCTGGGCTATTCGCACAGCCGGATCGCCGAGGAGACCGGCCTGGCTCTGGGCACTGTCAAGTCGCGGATCCGGCTTGCCTTCGGCCGGTTGCGGCGCGCGCTGGAGCGCGACGACCGGGTCGACACCGACTTCTGACCAAGTGCTGCGTTCACGCCATTCTTGCGCCTTCCTTGCCCCGCCCGCGCGCTTGGCGTAATCAGCGCCGATGGCTGTGATTCGCGCTCTTGGATGCTGCATCCTTTTTGCATCGGTGCTGCTGCTGACGGCCTGTGTCGGCGTCGGCGTCGGAATCACCAAGGGCGCGCAGCCGCGTCTTTCCGTTTGGAACTGCACCAAGGGCGTTCGCCTGACGATACGCCGCGTGGGCGCCGAACTGGGCGTGACCGACAGTCGCGGTCTTTCGGTCACGCTGCCGCCCGATCCGCCGGGTCAGCGCGAACGCTATGCCAAGACCGGCTATGCCCTGGTCTTTGCGGGTCGCACGGCAAGCTGGTTCTCCGCCGGGCAGTCCCCCGCCGATTGCCGACGCTGACCGGCCGGTCGCCCGCCCGTCGTTACAATCGATTGAAGCGGGAACGCTTTACCCGCGCCTTTGCCGCTGTCCGACCAATGGACCATGGCATCATGCCGCAGGGCCTTTGACGCAGTGCGAAACGCGCTCTAGAACAGCATCAACGACAAGGCGCGCGCCCGAACGGGCAGTGCGTCGCAATACCGGGACCATCAAGGGGAAAGCGGTGTCAACCATGTCATCGGAGCAGGGCGGGCGGCGGCCGAAGCCGCGGCCATTGTCGCCCCACCTGACGGTCTACAGCTTCATTCCGACCATGATCGCCTCGATCATGCACCGGGCCACGGGCGTCGCGCTCTATTTCGGCACGGTCCTGGTCGCCTGGTGGCTGATTGCCGCGGCGTCGGGCCCTGAGCATTTCGCGGTCGCCGGCGCCTTCTTCGAATCGTTCTTCGGCACGCTGATCCTGCTGGGCTATACGTGGGCGCTCATGCACCACATGCTCGGCGGCCTGCGCCATTTCGTCTGGGACGCCGGCTATCTGTTCGAAAAGTCCACCTCCACCCGGCTCGCCTATGCCACCTTCATCGCCTCGGGGGCGCTGACGCTGCTGGTTTGGCTGATCGCCATGCTGGTGCGCTGAGGAGGCCGCCAATGTCCATCAAGACGCCCTTCAAGCGCGCGACCGGCATGGGTTCGGCCAAGGACGGCACCGACCATTTCTGGCGCCAGCGTCTGACCGGGCTGGCAAATGTGCCGTTGATCATCGCCTTCGTCTGGATCATCGTGGCGCTCAGCGGCGAAGACCATGCCGGCGTGACATCGACCTTCGCCAATCCGTTCATCGCGGTCGTCATGCTGCTGGTCATCGTTTCGGGGCTCTACCATGCCAAGCTCGGCATGCAGGTGGTGATCGAGGACTATGTTCACGGCGAAGCGGCCAAGTTCGCGCTGGTGGTCGCCAACACGTTTTTCACCTTCGCGATCGCCGCGCTTGCGATCTTCGCCATTTTGAAAATGGGTTTCGGAAGCTGACATGAGCACCAATGGCAAAGGGGCGCCCGGCATCAACGGCCGCGCCTACACCTATGAAGACCACAAGTTCGACGTGGTGGTGGTCGGCGCCGGCGGCGCGGGCCTGCGCGCCACGCTCGGCATGGCCGAACAGGGCCTCAGGACCGCCTGCATCACCAAGGTGTTTCCGACCCGCTCGCACACGGTCGCCGCCCAGGGCGGCATCGCCGCCAGCCTTCAGAACATGACGCCCGACAGCTGGCAGTGGCACATGTACGACACCGTAAAGGGCTCTGACTGGCTCGGCGACGTCGACGCCATGCAGTATCTGGCGATGGAGGCGCCCAAGGCGGTCTACGAACTCGAACATTACGGCGTTCCGTTCTCGCGCACCCAGGACGGCAAGATCTATCAGCGCCCGTTCGGCGGGCACATGCAGAACTATGGCGCGGGGCCGCCCGTGCAGCGCACCTGCGCCGCCGCGGACCGCACCGGCCACGCCATCCTGCACACGCTCTACGGTCAGAGCCTGAAGAACAACGCCCAGTTCTTCATCGAATATTTCGCCATCGACCTGATCATGGACGATGACGGAGCCTGCACCGGCGTCATCGCCTGGAACCTCGACGACGGCACCATTCACCGCTTTTCGGCCAAGATGGTGGTGCTGGCGACCGGCGGCTATGGCCGCGCCTATTTCTCGGCGACTTCCGCGCACACATGCACCGGCGACGGCAACGGCATGATCGTCCGCGCCGGCCTGCCCTTGCAGGACATGGAGTTCGTGCAGTTCCATCCCACCGGCATCTATGGCGCGGGCACGCTGATCACCGAGGGCGCGCGCGGCGAGGGCGGCTATCTGGTCAATTCCGAGGGCGAGCGCTTCATGGAGCGCTATGCGCCCTCGGCCAAGGATCTGGCCTCGCGCGATGTCGTCTCGCGCTGCATGACGCTGGAAATCCGCGAGGGGCGCGGCGTCGGCAGGAACGCCGACCACATCTTCCTGCACCTTGACCATCTCGATCCGGCGGTGCTGGCCGAGCGCCTGCCCGGCATCTCCGAGAGCGCCAAGATCTTCGCCGGGGTCGACGTCACGCGCGACCCGATCCCGGTGCTGCCGACGGTGCACTACAATATGGGCGGCGTTCCGACCAACTATTGGGGCGAGGTGCTCAACCCGACCGGAAACGATCCGGACGCGATCCAGCCCGGCCTGATGGCGATCGGCGAGGCGGGCTGCGCCTCGGTGCACGGCGCCAACCGGCTCGGCTCGAACTCGCTGATCGATCTGGTCGTCTTCGGTCGCGCATCGGCGATCCGCGCCGGCGAGGTGGTCGACCGCCAAGCCGCCATTGCCGACGTCAACGGGGCGGCCAGCGAGAAGATCATGGACCGCTTCGACCGGTTGCGGCACGCCCGGGGCGGCACGCCGACCGCCGAGCTGCGCCTTAAGATGCAGACCGTCATGCAGGAGGACGCCGCCGTCTTCCGCACCCAGGAAACCCTCGAACAGGGCTGCCGGCGCATGAACGCCGCCTATCAGGGCCTTGCCGACCTCAACGTCACCGACCGGTCGATGATCTGGAACTCGGACCTTGTCGAGACGCTGGAACTGGAAAACCTGATGGCCTGCGCGGTCACCACCGTCTATTCTGCCGAGGCGCGCAAGGAGAGCCGCGGCGCCCATGCGCGCGAGGATTTCAAGGGCGGCAAGTTCGACGGCCGCGACGACGAGAACTGGCGCAAGCACACGCTCGCCTGGATGAGCGAGACCGGGCAGGTCAGGCTCGACTATCGCCCCGTGCGTACCGAGCTTCTGGCCGAGGGGATCGACATCGCCAAGATCGCCCCGAAGGCGCGGGTGTATTAGGATCGTGCCGCGGCACCGTGCCCCGCCCCGCTTGGCCGGGGCGCGGAGCGGCCCAAATCAAAGGGTGGCTCGATCGTGTCCAGCGACCATTTTGGTTCAGCTTGATTGCCCCGAGGCAGTCGCCTATCACGGCATGAGATTGCGCCGCAGCAAGAGACATTCATGGTTGAACTGACCCTGCCCAGAAATTCCCGCGTCGCGCCCGGCCGGTCGTGGGCGCGTCCTCAAGGGGCCGACAACGTCAAGGAATTCCGCGTCTATCGCTGGTCGCCCGACGACGACCGCAATCCGCGCCTGGACACCTATTTCGTCGATCTGGACGATTGCGGCCCGATGGTGCTCGACGGGCTCTTGTGGATCAAGAACACGGTCGATCCGACGCTGACGCTGCGCCGGTCGTGCCGCGAGGGCATTTGCGGCTCGTGCGCGATGAACATTGACGGCACGAACACGCTCGCCTGCACCAAGGGCATGGACGAGGTCAAGGGGCCGGTGAAGGTCTATCCGTTGCCGCACATGCCCGTCGTCAAGGATCTCGTGCCTGACCTGACGCATTTTTACGCGCAGCACCGCTCGATCGAGCCCTGGCTCAAGACCGAGACGCCGGCGCCCGAGAGGGAATGGCGACAGAGCCACGAGGACCGCGCCAGGCTCGACGGTCTGTACGAGTGCATCCTGTGCGCCTGCTGCTCGACCTCCTGCCCCTCCTACTGGTGGAACGGCGACCGTTATCTGGGCCCGGCCGTGCTGCTGCAAGCCTATCGCTGGCTGATCGACAGCCGCGACGAGGCCACCGGCGAACGGCTCGACAATCTCGAAGATCCGTTCCGGCTCTATCGCTGCCACACCATCATGAACTGCACCCAGTCATGCCCAAAGGGCCTGAACCCGGCCAAGGCGATCGCCGAGATCAAGAAGATGATGGTCGAGCGGCGCGTTTAGTTGTTCGGTCCCGAGATTAGATTGTTTGGATGAAGCCTGAACCGTTCAGGCTCTGAAGTCCATTTTTCGTTTATGAACTCGAAGACGGTGAGGCCTTTCAGAGTCTTCATTCGCTTGGCGAAGTTGTAGGCGTCGAGGAAGGTCTTCAGGTGCTGACGCAAGCGCTCATGGCTCTCGTAGTGATAGCGCCGAACCGTTGCGTCCTTGATGGTTCGGTTCATTCTCTCAACCTGTCCGTTGGTCCAGGGATGGTTGGGCTTTGTCAGGCGATGGTCGATATCGTTCTCGGCGCAGGCCAGTACGAACCCATGGCAGCGGAACCTGGCCTTCTCGGCGATCAGTTGACTGACCTCGGCAGCCGTCCAGCCGTCGCCCTTGGGATCGGTGAATTGGGTGCCGTTGTCGGTCAGCACCGTGTGGATCCTGTAGGGGACGGCATCGATCAAACGGCGGAGAAAGTTGCCAGCGTCCCGCCTAGTGATCCGCTCATGCAGTTCGGCGAAGGCGAACTTGCTGGTGCGATCGACGGCCACCAGCATGTAGAGCTTGCCCGCCTCGGTCCAAACCTCGGCAATATCGATGCGGAAGAAACCGATCGGATACGCCTTGAACTTCCTCGGCTTTGAGCCTTCGGCCTCGGGCAGCCGACTGATGTCGTGGCGTTGGAACAGGCGATGCAGGGAAGACCGCGTCAGGTGTGGAATCGTCGCCTGAAGCGCGTAGAGGCAGTCGTCAAGCGGCAGCAGAGTGTGGCGGCGGAAGGCCAACGCAAGAGCTTCTTCCTCCTTGGTGAGAGCACTCGAGCGTAGCTCCTTCGGACCCATGGGCGCATCGTCCACGCTCTCACGCTTCTTCCATTTTGCAATGGTCTTGGGAGTGACGGCGTAGGTCCGGCTCAACTCCGCGATCGAAGCTTTCGCCTCTCATCGTTTGCAAGCAAACGATTGCCGGCCAGCGGATCGCTGTATTGCTGCTCGGACAGCGTGCGTTGTCGCGGCGCTGTCATGAAGTATCTGGCCCATAACGTCTCCTTGGTATGTTGGCACAAAACTACGCCATCACACTCCGGGACTGAACACGTGTGCCGCCGGGAGGGCATCGCCCAGAGGTCTATACCACAACTGGTCGAAGGAGTTACTGGAAGCTGGGAAACGGCGCCTTGCCCCTCTCGGCGATTGTCCCAATCGCCTGCCGGCATTGGGTGACACAGCACGCCAGGCCACGGCGCCGGAAGTCAAGGATTTGCGGGCTGAGAGCTCAGCGTTGAAAGAGGCGGTCGCCGATCTGACGCTCGAGAACCGGCTGCTCAAAAAAGCATGCTCGGCCCCTCTCATTGATTGCTGCGCAATCACCTGCCGGGCAGTGGATGGGGGCGAGGACGCATGAGATTCCCGCATCTGAGAAACTGGAGATCATCGGCCTTGTCGAGCGGTCGCATCTGCCGGTGAAACGCACCTTGGACATGCTCGGCATCCCACGAACCACGTTCTATCGCCTCCTCTCGGTGATTGCGTGGCAATCACCTGCCGGGCAAAGGGTATGACCGGTATCTGTCGCTCGGTGAGGCCGGGCTGGTGGATCGGTTATCTCGACCCGGTCGGGTCTGGAACCGCATCCCTGATGCTGTGCGGCGGCAGATCGTCGATCTGGCCCTGGACGCGCCCGAGCCATCACCCCGGGCGTTGGCCGTACGGTTCACCGACACCGAGCGTTACTTCGCCTCCGAAGCCAGTGTTTACAGGCTTTTGAAGGCCCGAGACCTGATCCCGAGCCCGGCCTACATCGCCATCAAGGCAGCTGATGGGTTCCGCGACAAGACCGTTCGGCCGAACCAGCTCTGGCAGACCGGCTTCACCTACCTCAAAGTCACCGGATGGGGGTGGTTCTATCTCAGCACGATCCTTGATGACTAAAGCCGGCATGTCATCGCCGGGCGGCCTGGCGCGCAAAAGGCTCACAACTGCCGCTCCGGCATCACAAGCGCGGGCGCGTGACGATCCCGATCTTCGGCACCAGCACCTGCCCGGGGATATGCCAAAACCTGCAAGGCCGTGTCTCGCCGTCCAGAGGAAAGGGGCCGGCCCATTCGCTTGCGGGTAAACCGCGTATCGCTTGCGGGTGCCAAAAACCGCGTATTGGTATCGCTTTGTTTTGGCATTATCCACGAGGCGGGTCTTGGGACGTATGAGAACGCCGGGCTTGCTTTGTAGGGATTGATCGTTGTGCTGGACGCGTGTCACCGGCGCGGCTCTAAGGCCGTCGAAATGCTGCTGCTGGCCTGGCTCCTTGTGTTGACATCTGCGCCATCGGCCTTTGGTGCGGAAGATCACGTCGTCGAGCGTGCAGTGTTCGAGGATGTCACCGGAGCGATGACGATCGACGCGGTGCCCGGCCAGCATTTTCAACCCATCGGGTCGATGCTGGCGGAAGGCTATTCGCCGTCGGTCTTTTGGCTGCGCCTGACGGTTCGGCCGGCCGCCGACGGCACGCCATTGACCCTGCGCATACGCCCCACTTTTCTGGACAGCGTGACATTGTATGAACCCGATCCGGCCATGGCGAGCGGCTGGCGTGTGGATGTGACCGGCGATCAAGCACCCTTTGCGGATCGTTCTTTCCGGCATGTATCGCTCGGTTTTGATCTTGAACCGGCCACCACGATGCAAACCGTCTATCTGCGCATTGAGACGAAAAGCTCCCATTTGCTCAACGTCGAAGCGCTTACCGGGCCTGCCGCTGCGGCAGCCGAGTTGCGCATGGTCTATATTCATGCGGTGTTTCTGGGCATGATGAGCTTGGTGTTGGGGTGGGCGATTCTGAGCTGTTTGGTGCGCTTTGACCCGGTGACCTTCTGGTTTGCCGTCGCAATATCCGGCTATATCGGTTATGTTCTGGCCTTCAACGGCTATCTGGCGTTGATCCTGCCGCATGCTCTGGCCAGCCACGCCGATTGGCTCTCGACGGTGTTGTTTGCGTTGGTCCCGTTGCTCGCCATGATGCTGCACCGTGCGGTGTGGCTGTCGCTCGCACCGCCGGCCATCATGGTCCGACTGGGCTATGCCCTGCTGCTGGCCTCCGCCCTGGTGCTGGCGCTCGCCATTTCCGGGCTCGTCCCAAGGCGCGCCATGCAATTGAACGCCATGCTGGTCATAATGTTGTGCCCATTCCTCTTGGTGATGGCTTTCGGAAATATGGGGCCTTGGCCCTTTGGCATGGCGGCTCGCCGCTGGGTCTACGGCCTGCTGGCAGCAACTTTGCTGGTTTGGATATTGCCCCTGCTTGGCAATGCCAGCCTGATCCGGTGGAGCCTGCATGACCAGCTGGTCCATGGACTGATCTATACGGTGCTCGTTTTTGGCCTCCTGCAGCACCGCTCGCAACTGCTTCATAATCAGCTGTGGCAGATGCAAGGCGCCCTGCGGCGCGAAAAAGGCCAGCGCAAGGCGCAAGACCGCATAATGGCGATGGTCACCCACGACATGCGCACACCCCTGTCGGTCATCCGCCTCAACATTGCCGAAGGCCAACTGGACCGGGAGCGCCTGCGCGCCATTGAGGACGCACTGGCCGATGCCAGCTCATTGATCGAAAACAGCACGCTTGTGGACATGCTCGACAGCGATATGGGGCTGGATGTGACTGAACTGGTCGCTCTCGACTGTTTGGTGTCGGACGCGATCGGGCGCGTCGGTGCGCATGAGCGCGTGCGTATCGAGGCCGGGCCGGTACCTCCCATTGCCAGCAACCGCCAGCTGGTCGAGCGCCTGATGGCCAACCTGCTTGACAATGCGCTCAAATATTCGCCGCCGGCCTCGATGGTCCACGTCGTAATGGCCAGTCATAGCGAAAACGGAGTGGACGGCGTTTTGCTCCGCATCAGGAACCGGCCGGGACATGCGGGCTTTCCCGACGCCGAAAGACTGTTTGACAAGCATTATCGTGCCTCCAGGGCCCGCCATATGACAGGCTACGGGCTTGGCCTTTACATCGTCCAGGGCATCGTCAAGCCGCTTGGGGGCACGGTGCGCTATGAACCTGGCAAGGACTGGATCGACTTTGTGCTCTGGCTGCCCTCGGCAACCCCTATGAGGCTGGCGCAGGAACAAGCCGAACCGCGCGCAAACGATATCGCCGGCGCGCCCGTCCCGGATCGATAAGAGAATTCGTCGAACAGGGAAATGGCCAGCATCGTTGTCATAGAAGACAATGACAGTTTGCGTGCTTCGATCGTGAGCGCGCTTTCACGATATGGTCACAATGCGACCGGCGTCGACAGCGTCGAGGCGTTTATCGAAAGCCCGCCTGTCCATGACCCCGACATTCTGGTCATTGATCTCAACCTTCCCGGCGAGGACGGGTTGAGTTTTGCGGCGCGCATCCGTGCAATGGACCCGCGCATCGGCATCGTGATCCTGACGGGCCGTGCAAAAGCGCCGGACAAGGTGGCCGGCTATCGCAGCGGTGCGGACATCTATCTGACCAAGCCGGCGTCGCCCGCAGAACTGGACGCGGCCGTCAACGCATTGTCGCGCCGGCTTTTTCCGGCCGTTCGCGCCGCGCCCCATGGCAGCATCCTGTTGTATCGCCGCGGCCTGTCCGGCCCCGATACAGACATCGCCCTGTCGGCTGTCGAGGCCATTTTGCTGACCGCGCTGCTCCGGGCGCCGGACCGCAAGCTGGAAACCTGGCAGGTCGGCGAAGTGCTCGGCCTTGGCCGCGAAACTCCCGGGCGCAACGCGATCAGTGCCGCCATTTTCCGAATCAACCGCAAGATTGGCCAATGCGGCGGCGCGCCCCAGGCGATCCGGGCCATCCGCAACTGGGGCTACCAGCTGTCCGCGGTCAATCTGGTGCGTGCCGATTGAAGGCTTTGCATGCCAGCCAGATCGGCGCCCGGACCTGGCTCACACCGCACCTGCAAGCGATCAATTCACACATCTTTAAATTGTGTAAGAATTCGTAACTTTCGGCTTTGGCGGAGTGTTATGGGCCCTATCGGCCGGCTCTCTGAAGGGTCTGGCGATGCCAGAGGCGGTAGAATTTGAGGGGACGGGCCGTGAGCGTTCATGCTGTTTTTCGTGTTCCTGCGTGGGGTTGTGCAAAGGGTGCGTATGGGACAGGTTCTGCACGGGAGCGCCCGCACGACAGAGGCGGTGCGTCGAGCAATACAAAATAGTCAAGAGAGCCTGAGAACGCTTTCGAAGCGTTACGGCATCAACCCCAAGACTGTCGCCAAATGGAAAAAGCGGACGTCGGGGGCGAAATCCGCTGCATCCCGGAGGGATATGGCGAACAATCGTCCATCTCGGCGTCACCGGCCCTTGAAAGGGAGCGGCTCTTCCCGCGGTCCAGCATCTGGAACTGAACGATTATCGACCATACCAGGCTCTAAATCCTGAACCCCCACAGGCCCTAAAGCGAAAAGCGCACCATGACCGGCACATGGTCGGACGGCTTTTCCCAGCCGCGCGCGGCGGTCAGCACATCCATCCCGGTCATCGCCGGCGCCAGCGCCTGCGATGACCAGATGTGATCGAGCCGGCGGCCCCGGTTCGAGGCGGCCCAATCCCTGGCGCGGTAGCTCCACCAGGTGAACAGCTTCTCGCTCGGCGGCACGTGCCGGCGCATCAGGTCGGCCCAGCCCGCGTTGGAGCGCAGCGCTTCCAGCGTGCTCGTCTCGACCGGCGTGTGGCTGACGACCTTCAGAAGCTGCCTGTGCGACCAGACGTCGTGCTCAAGCGGCGCGATGTTGAGATCGCCGACCAGAAGGGCGGCGTCATGGGCGCCGGTTTCGGCGGTGATCGGCCGCATCTCTTCCAGAAAGCGCAGCTTGTGCGCGAACTTGGGATTGATGTCCGGGTCCGGCGCGTCGCCGCCGGCGGGCACGTAGAAATTGTGGACCCGCAGCCGCGTGCCGGCAATGTCCACCGTGCATTCGATGTGCCGCGCATCGCCCATCTGGCAGAAATCGCGCCGCTCGACGGTCGAAAACGGCACTTTGGAGAGCGTCGCGACGCCGTGATAGGCTTTCTGGCCGTTCAGCGCGCTATGCTCATAGCCAAGCCTGGCGAACGCCTTTGCGGGAAACTGGTCGTCCCGGCACTTGATTTCCTGCAGGCACAGGATGTCGGGCGCGTGCTCGGTCAGGAACTGCGCGACCAGACCCTGGCGCAGACGCACCGAGTTGATGTTCCAGGTGGCGACGGTGAACTGGTGCGTCATGGTCTTGGCGTGGCCGGTGGAGGGGCGCTTGTCTTCCGGGCCGGCGGCTGGCACCGCCGGCAAGCCCGGCAGGTTTCATTCGAGCAGGGCGGCGATGTCGTCGGTTGCGCGCACGTCGGCGAAGGACTGGTAGAGCGAGACGAGCGCGGCGAGATGTTCAGCGTCGTTGCGGGCGGCGTTGGCGTCGTCGACCAGCACCACCCGGTAGTCGAGCATCATCGCGTCACGTGCCGTCGATTCGCAGCACACATTGGTAAGCGTGCCGGCGATGATCAGATTCTCCGTGCCCGTTCGCGCAAGCTGCGCGCGCAGGTCCGACGAGCCGTCGATGAACGGGCTGAAACGGCGCTTGTCGACCCTAAGATCACCGTCGGCGACCCGAAGGCCGGGGTCGAGGGCATGACCGTCGGAACCGGGCGTCAGGCTTGCCTTATGGTTTTCCGCCAGCGCCGGCGCGAAGAAATGCTCATGATAGAGGGGCCAGCGGCTCGGCCCGTCCTCGCTTTCCGCCAGCGTCGTCACGATCCACACGACTTTCGCGCCCTTGTGGCGGCACGTTGCGGCCAGCCGGTTGATGTTGGGCACGACCGAGCGGGCGGCCGGCACAAGATCGAGAAAATAGGTCTGCATGTCGATGACCAGAAGCGCGGTCCTGTCGGCGGCCAGTCGCTCGAAAGCGTGGCGGCGGCCACGGCGGGCCGTCATTGCTTCGATGACGGTATCGGGAAGGGCGACGGAGTGGGACATGCGCGCTATTGTACGATCGCGGCGACACTGGCCGCGCGGCGGCGCAAAGTCAAGCGACGCCCCTTGCGGGCCGCAGCGGCACACGCGACTTGGTCGCGGTCAGCGCCTTTGCGCCTCGCGGTCGCGGCGGATGCGCTGATAGTCGATGTCGAAGGTCCCCTCGCCGAAGGTCACGCCCTGGCGGACATTGAAGATCACCACCGTGGTGTCCTTGCCCTGGGCGTCGCGAATGGTCCATTGCCGCAGATCGTAGCTGTGCGGGTCGAACATCATCGTGATGGTGGAATCGCCGAAAATCTGCCTGTCCTGCAGCACGATGGTGGTCAGGTCCTCGCCCTCGACCACCTGCTTGACGCGGCCGCTGCCAAGGTCGATCCGGTCGGCAAGAACCAGTTTCAGCGGCGTGTGGCCCAGCGCATAGGCATCCCACGTGTCGAGCTTCTTGTTGTTGACCACCACATTGCGCCCGTCGGCGACGACACGAATGTGCGAGGGCTCTTCATAGAGGAACAGGACGCGGCCCGGCCTCTGGATGAAGAACCGGCCCCCCGTCTGCTCGCCACCGGGCCCGAACTGGACGAACTCGCCCATCATCGTGCGCACGCCGGCGAAATGATCGGCGATCCGCTGGGCGGCGGAGGCCTGGGCCCTGCCTGCGCGGGGGAGCGCCAATGCGGCGAGGCCGCCCGCGGTTGCCGCGATCGCCGCGCGGCGGGTCGGGGGCATGGTTTTCTGCTGGCTCATGGTCGGTTCCCGGTGGATTTGCGCGCATTGGGATCGGGCTACGCGTCGAGTTTGACTGCACTGTGGCGCCGTGCCCGCCTCACACACCGGCCAGGCGTTCCTCCTCGGAAGGAACGAGGATCTCGCGCTTGCCGGCATGGTTGGCCGGCCCGATCACACCCTCCCGCTCCATGCGCTCGATCAGCGTGGCCGCGCGGTTGTAGCCGATGCCGAGCCGCCGCTGGATGTAGCTGGTCGACGCCTTGCGGTCCTGGATGACGATCGCCACGGCCTGGTCGTAAGGGTCGGCGCTCTCGCCGCCGCCCGCCGCACCGCCATCGGCGTCCTCTCCGGCGTCCTCGTCATCCTCGGTGACCGCATCGAGATATTCGGGCACGCCCTGCGCCTTGAGGTGCTTGACGATGCGCTCGACCTCCCCATCGGATACGAACGGGCCGTGCACGCGCTGGATGCGGCCGCCGCCGGCCATGTAGAGCATGTCCCCCATGCCCAGAAGCTGCTCGGCGCCCTGTTCGCCCAGGATCGTGCGACTGTCGATCTTCGAGGTCACCTGGAAGGAGATACGCGTGGGGAAGTTGGCCTTGATGGTGCCGGTGATGACGTCCACCGAAGGCCGCTGCGTGGCCATGATGACGTGGATGCCGGCGGCGCGGGCCATCTGCGCCAGCCGCTGCACCGCGCCCTCGATGTCCTTGCCGGCGACCATCATCAGGTCGGCCATCTCGTCGATGATGACGACGATGTAGGGCATGGCCTGAAGATCGAGCGCCTCGGTCTCGTAGACCGCCTCGCCCGTGTCGCGGTCGAAACCGGTCTGCACCGTCCGGTTCAGTTCCTCGCCGCGGCGCTGGGCCTCGCGGATGCGGGTGTTGAAGCCGTCAATGTTGCGCACGCCCAGCTTGGACATGTTCTTGTAGCGCTGCTCCATCTCGCGCACGGTCCATTTGAGCGCGACGACGGCCTTCTTGGGATCGGTGACGACGGGCGTAAGAAGGTGCGGCAC
>NZ_CFIFWG010000024.1:14765-24033 GCF_984466335.1 Roseitalea sp.
CACCGCCCAGCGCAGCGCGGTCACCGCCTTGGACGGATCGGTCACCACCGGCGTCAGCAGATGCGGAATCCCGTCATAGACGGAGAGCTCCAGCATCTTGGGGTCGATCATGATCAGCCGGCACTTTTCCGGCGTCATCTTGTAGAGCAGCGACAGGATCATGGTGTTGATCGCCACCGACTTGCCCGATCCGGTGGTGCCCGCCACCAGCAGGTGCGGCATCTTCGCCAGATCGGCGATCACCGCCTCGCCATTGATCGTCTTGCCGAGCGTCAATGCGAGCTTGGCCTTGGACTTGTCGTAGGCCTGCGAGGAGATCAGTTCGCGCAGATAGACCGTCTCGCGCCGCGCGTTGGGCAGTTCGATGCCGATCGCGTTGCGGCCCGGCACGACGGCCACGCGCGCGGCGATCGCGCTCATCGACCGGGCGATGTCCTCGGCAAGACCGATCACGCGCGAGGACTTGATGCCCGGCGCCGGTTCCAGTTCGTAGAGCGTGACGACGGGGCCGGGGCGGACCTGGATGATCTCCCCGCGCACGCCGAAATCCTCCAGCACGCCTTCGAGCAGGCGGGCGTTCTGTTCGAGCGCCTCTTCTGAAAGGGTCTCGTCGCGGGCGATGTTTTTCGGCTCGTTCAGCAAGTGAACCTGCGGCAGCTCGAACGCGCCGTCCCCGATCAGGCAGGGCTGCGCTTCGCGCTGAACGCGCACGCTGGGCCTTGGCGGCGGCGCCGGCGTGACGACACGCGTTGTCGCCATGCCCTCCTCGTCCTCCTCGCCCGGCTCGTCTCCTGGCATGGGTGGCGCCCGCGGTGCCCAGTCCTCGGCGCCTTGCCAATCGTCGATTGCGGGCTCGACGTCGAAACCGTCCCGCACAGCGCTATTCGGCTCCATGGATGGCTCGACGCGCGGCCCCGGCCATTCGCCGTCCGCCGGCATCGAGGCGCCGCCGCGCAGCGCCTTCCAGGGCAAAAGGCGCTTGAAGCTCGCCCGTATCGCATAAAGCCCGTGCAGCACCGCGCCGAGCGTCACCATCGGGCCGGCATGATCGTCGTCGTCGAACGGCAGATCCGCGGCCGAGGCCCGCTCCCCAAATCCGCTTGCGAAGGCGAGCAGGACAACCGCGAGCGGCGCAAACAACAGCCCGACGATCAGTGCGGAAAGCCCCTGTGGATAACCGCCGATGACGAGGCCCGGCACACCCAGCATCATGTCGCCGAGCGCGCCGCCGAGCCCCGACGGCAGCGGCCAGCCGCCCGTCGCGGGCAGGCAGCCGACCGCGGCTGCGGCCGCAAGGGCGCCGAACAGCCAAGCGAGCATGCGGCGCCCGACATGGTACGGCGTCGAATCGCGCATCAGCGCAAGGCCCCAGAAGGCCAGCGGCACCAGCGCTGCGAGGGCCGCAAGGCCGAAGAACTGCATTGCAAGGTCTGCTGCGACAGCCCCCGGATAGCCCATCCAATTGGTCACCGGCGCATCGGTGGCATGGCTGAAGCTCGGGTCGGCGACGTTCCAGCCCAGAATGGCCGCGACAATGAAGGCACCCAAAAGCAGCAGCGCGACGCCACCGGCGAAACGCATCTGGCGCCGCAGCCAGGCGACGACCGGCGCCGGGATCGGCTCGCCCGGCCCGGCCAGGGTCGAGTCGGCCCGATCGGCATGTCCGGAAGGCGGTTCAAGGTGGTTCGCCGGCATCGTCTAACCCGTGTCTTACTTAACCGTGTCTTGGCTGGCTGGGTGGAAAACTCCGTCACGGCAAAATTAGAAGCTGTTGGTTAAACGCACATTAACCATCGGCCATATCGCCCGGATCAAACCTGGGCACCGCGGCGCTTTCGAGGGGTGACGATTCGCCGATTGCGCCACCAGATAGCGGCTGATAGCGCAGCGTCATGACGAAAGAGCAGGAGGAGAAACCCGTGAAAACCCTACCGGTATCGGACCTAAAGGTCATCATCACCGGCGGCAGCGGCGGCCTTGGCGCGGCGACAGCCGCACTTCTGGCCGAAGGTGGCGCGCAGGTGGTGATCTGCGACATCAGTGACGACGAAGGTGCCGCGCTTGCCGACAAGCTCGGCGACAAGGTGCACTACCGCCATCTCGATGTGACCAGGCCGGAAGACTGGTCCGCCGCCATCAAGGCCGCTGAATCCGCCCTTGGCGGCGTCAATGCGCTGTTCAACAATGCCGGTATCGTCAGCTTCACCCCCATCCAGGAAAGCTCGCCGGAGGAGTTCCGCAAGACGATCGACATCAACCTTTACGGTGTCTTTCTCGGAATCCATCTGTGTGCTCCAGCCATGGCTCGCGCGGGCGGCGGCGTCATCGTCAACACATCGTCCACCGCCGGCATGATGGGCTATGCGGGCATCGCCAGCTATGTGGCCAGCAAATGGGGCGTGCGCGGGCTGACCAAGGCCGCCGCCCTCGACCTGGCTGGCGACAAGATCCGCGTCTGCTCGATCCATCCCGGCCCCATCCGGACCAACATGACGGCCGGCCTTTCCGAGGACATGCCGGCGGCCCAGCCGATCCCGCGTTTCGGTGAGCCTGAAGAGGTCGCACGCCTGGTGCGGTTCCTGATGTGCGAGGCGACCTATTCGACCGGCGGCGAGTTTCTCATCGATGGCGGCGTCATCACAGGCCAGCAGGCGATCAAACAGGCCGACTGACCGGTCGGCCGCCGCAACCTGGAGCCTATCCGGCTCAGGCTGGATCGTTCCCGAACCCATAAAAAAAGCCCGGTCGCAGGGACCGGGCAGGTTTGTGTGATGGAAACCATCACGACGGGATGGGCGCCGCCCCAGGGGGCGGAAACCGGAAAGCGGCGGGGCCGGAAGAAGGTGGCCCCGCCCTTGGCCGTCAGGCCCGTGTGAATTCGGGGTAGCCCTCCACGCCCGTCTCGGACATGTCGAGGCCCCGCATCTCCTCTTCCTCGCTGGCGCGGATGCCCATCGCGGCCTTGAGGACGAACCAGACCGCAAAGGCGGCGACCAGCGTGAACACGCCATAGGCCAAAATGCCGACGAGCTGCACGCCATAGCTGGCGTCCGCGTTCGAGAACGGAACGATCAGCGTGCCCCAGATGCCCGCGAACAGGTGCACCGGAATGGCGCCGACCACATCGTCGATCTTCAGCTTGTCGAGCAGCGGCACGGTGAAGACGACGATCGCGCCGCCCACGCCGCCGATGATGATCGTCTGCCACACGGCGGGCGCCAGCGGTTCGGCGGTGATCGAGACGAGGCCGGCCAGCGCGCCGTTGAGCACCATGGTCGTGTCGATCTTCTTGTAGAGGATCTGCAACAGGATCATGGTGGTCACGACGCCCGAGGCCGCCGCGAGATTGGTGTTGGCGAAGATGCGGCTGACATCGGTGACGTCGCTGATCGTGCCCATGGCGAGCTGCGAGGCGCCGTTGAAGCCGAACCAGCCCAGCCACAAGATGAAGGTGCCGAGCGTGGCGAGCGGGATCGACGAGCCCGGCATCGGATGGACCGTGCCGTCCGCGCCGAACTTGCCGGCGCGCGCGCCCAGCAGGATCGCCCCCGCGAGCGCCGCCCAGCCGCCGACCGAGTGGACGAGCGTCGAGCCGGCGAAGTCCGAAAAGCCCATCTCGGCCAGCCAGCCGCCGCCCCACTGCCAGGAACCGGCGATCGGATAGATGAAGCCGGTCAGCACGACGACGAAGATCAGGAACGGCCACAATTTGACGCGCTCGGCCACCGTGCCCGAGACGATCGAGGCGGCGGTGGCGACGAACACCATCTGGAAGAACCAGTCCGAGGCGGTCGAATAGCCCGCATCGAGCGCGTCGCCGCCGACCGGGTCGAAGGAATAGGGTCCGAACGATCCGATGAAGCCGCCGTCAACGCCGCTATACATCAGATTGTAGCCGGTGACCCAGAACATCAGGCCGGCGATCGAATAGAGCGCGATGTTCTTGAGCGACTGCATGGAGACGTTCTTGGACCGCACCAGGCCCGCTTCGAGCATGGCAAAGCCAGCCGCCATCCACATCACCAGAAAGCCGCCGAGCAGGAACAAAAGCGTGTTGAAGATGTACTGGACTTCCGCCGATGGCGCGCCGCCGGCCGCCTCCACCGTTTCGGCCGCCGCCTCGGCGGTCTCGGCCGCTTCCTGCGCAAGGCCGGGCTCGGCAAGCAGCGCCGTCGCCGCCAGGCCCGCAAGGGCCAGTGTTGCAAGTTTTTGCTTGATCATGGGTTGAAGACTCCCTGGATGGCGAAGCGGCGTCACAGCGCTTCGGAATCGGTTTCGCCGGTGCGGATGCGCACCGCCTGGTCGATGGTGTGAACGAAGATCTTGCCGTCGCCGATCTGGCCGGTCTTGGCCGCGTTGGAGATGGCTTCGACGACCTTGTCGGCCATGTCGTTCTCGACCGCCAGTTCGATCTTCAGCTTGGGCAGAAAGCTGATCGCGTATTCGGCGCCGCGATAGATTTCCGTGTGGCCCTTCTGGCGCCCGTAGCCCTTGACCTCCGTCACGGTCAGGCCCTGGACCCCCAGCCCGGTGAGCGCTTCGCGCACCTCATCGAGCTTGAAGGGTTTGATGATCGCCATGACTATCTTCATGCGCTTTTCTTCCCCGTTGCTTGCCGCCGCGACACCATGCCGCCGACGGTCGCCGCAGCACGTCGGCCCCAACGGGCGTGCTGCTTCGCACAAAAAAGATTCAAGCCGCGTGCCAAACTGATAGAATATTGATTCTATTGCATAAATAAAACACATGCCCGGAAAGCGGGCAGACGAGGCGTCGCAATTTGCCTAATTGACAGGCAATAAGATGGATCTGCCTAAAAATCAGCGGTTGCGAATCCGGACCAGCCCTTCCTGCGCCACCGAGGCGACCAGAACACCGTCGCGCGTGTAAAGGCCGCCGCGCGTGAACCCCCGCGCGCCCGAGGCGTTGGGGCTGTCCTGGGCATAGAGCAGCCAGTCGTCCAGCCGGTCGGGCCGGTGGAACCACATGGCATGGTCGAGGCTGGCGACCTGCATGTCCGCATCGAAGATCGCCCGGCCGTGCGCGAACAGCGCGGTGTCGAGCAGCGTCATGTCCGACAGATAGGCGAGCAGCGCCGCCTGCACGGCGCGGTCGTCGGGCACGGGGCCGTTGGCGCGGACCCAGACATGCTGGACGGGCGGCAGCCTCTCGCGGCTGATATAGTGCGCCAGCGAAACCGGCCTGAGCTCGACCGGCCGCTCGCGCGCCCAGTAGCGGCGGATGTTTTCGGGCACCTGGTCGATGAAGGTGGCGATCAGCTCCTTTTCGCCCATCAGCGCCTCGGGCTGCGGCACCTCGGGCGGCACCGGCATGTGGTGGTCGAGCCCCGGCTCGTCGATCTGGAACGAGGCCGACAGGGCGAAGATGGCCGTGCCGTCCTGTTCGGCCAGCACGCGGCGCGTGGTGAAGCTGCCGCCGTCGCGGATGCGGTCGACCGCATAATCGATCGGTATGGCCGGGTTGCCGGGCCGCACGAAGTAGCAATGCAGCGAGTGCACATGCCGGTCCGCCGGCACGGTGCGCTGGGCGGCGACGAGCGCCTGGCCGATCACCTGGCCGCCGAAGACGCGCTGCCATCCCGATTGCGGACTGCGGCCGCGAAAGCGATCCTTGCCCGCCGCCTCCAGATCCAGGATCGACAGCACCTTCTGCATCGCCTCGGACATGGCGGAACCCCATCGCTGGACGGTGCGCGCGGAGCGGGCCGGAAAGGCCTCGGGGGCGCGGCGCGGCGCGGTTTGCGCGACGCCGTGCCGCCTTGCTACAAGGGCGCGCCGCAAGTCAAGGTCGGCGCGAGGCGGCGGAGGTTCGGCGATGGTCAAGGCAAACGCGAAAAAGGCGACAAGGGGGGGCACGCCGGAGGGCACGCCCGAGCGCTGCGACGTCCTTGTCGCCGGCGCGGGCTATGTCGGTCTCGCAACCGCGCTGTCCATTGCCCGCGGCGCGCCGGACCTGGCCGTCACCGTCGCCGATGCGGCGCCGGAGGGCGTCTGGGAGAAGGACGGCCGGGCCTCGGCGATCGCGGCCGCCGCGTGCCGCATGCTGGCCGCGCTCGACTGCTGGGAGGCGCTTGAGCCGCACGCCCAGCCGATGACCGAGATGATCGTCACCGACAGCCGCGCGTCCGATCCCGTGCGGCCCGTGTTCCTGACCTTCGACGGCGATGTCGGCCCCGACGAGCCGTTCGCGCACATGCTGCCCAATGTCGAGATGAACCGCATCCTGCGCCGCCGCTGCGCCGAGGCGGGCGTCGCGATCCATCAGGGCAGGGGCGTGACCGGCTTTTCCGACGCGGGCGCGGCGATGCGCATCGAGACGGGCGCGGACACCGTCGAGACGCGGCTGCTGATTGCCTGCGACGGGGTCAGATCGCGCCTGCGCGACATGGCCGGCATCAGGACGGTCCATTGGGACTATGGCCAGGTGGGCATCGTCGCCACCATCGCCCATGAGCGGCCCCATGGCGGCCGCGCCTTGGAGCATTTCCTGCCGGCCGGACCGTTCGCCATCCTGCCGCTGACCGGCAACCGCTCGTCCATCGTTTGGACCGAGACGACCGAAAACGCCGAGCGCCTGCTGAAGGCCGACCCGTTGACCTTCGAGATGGAACTGGAACAGCGCTTCGGGCTCAAGCTTGGGGCGTTGAACGTCGAGGACGGTCCGCGTGCCTATCCGCTCGGGCTGACGCTGGCGCGCGATTTCGTCGCGCGGCGCTTCGCCCTGGCGGGGGATGCCGCCCACGGCATCCATCCGATCGCCGGCCAGGGGCTCAATCTGGGCTTCAAGGACGCCGCCGCGCTCGCCGAAACGCTGGTCGAGGCGCACAGGCTGGGCCGGGATATCGGCGCGCTCGACGTGCTGGAACGCTATCAGCGCTGGCGCCGGTTCGACACGGTGCGGATGGGCGCGGCGACGGACGCGCTGAACCGGCTGTTCTCGAACGATTTCGCGCCGCTGCGCGCGGCGCGGACCCTCGGCCTGGGCATGGTCGACCGTATGCCCGACCTCAAGCGCTTCTTCATCAGGCAGGCCGCCGGGCTTTCGGGCCCCGCGCCGAAGCTGCTGCGCGGAACCCCGCTCTGAGGCGAGGCGTGGCGGCGTCAGGTCCGCGCGGCCAGACGCTCCATGCGCATGAAGGCTTCGGCCAGGACGGAAGGCTCGCCCAGCGCATGCCCCAGCGCGATCCCGCCCTGCCACTCGCAGACAAAGGCGCGCGCCCGCGCGAGCGCCAAGGCGGGCCGCAGGCCGGCGCGGCCCAGCTCGGCGGCGACGAAGCCGGTCAGCACCGAAAAGCTCTCGGCGGCGCGGCGCGAAGCCCCGGGCGCCTCGGCGCGAAACTCGCGCGCGGCCGCCGCGATCGGGCAGCCATGGGCCAGCCGCGACGCCTGCGAGGTCTTCAGGCGCGCGATCAGCGCCTTGAGCCGATTCCGGGGGGCGTCCGCCGCAGCCGAGACATCCCCGACCAGCGCCTCGGTCTGGCGAACGAACAGATCGGCCACGGCCATCGCCAGGTCCGCCTTGGTCCTGTGGTAGTAGTAGACATTGCCCAGCGGCACGCCGGCGGCCTGGGCGATCTGCGCGATCGACGTGCCGGCATAGCCCTGCCGCCAGAACCGCTCCGCCGCAGCCTGGGCAAGCGCCTCCCGGCGGGCATCGCCCCGTCTGCGACGGGCCGTTGCAGCGACCTCCGTCACGGGCCGCCCGGCGCGATATCGTCGCATAGCGGACGCGCCTCGGACGGCAGCAGGATGGGCACGCCGCCACGCACGGGAAAGGCAAGACCTGCCGCCTCCGAAACCAGCTCGTTGCTCGCATGGTCGTAGTGAAGATGGGTCTTGGTCAGCGGACAGACGAGCAGTTCCAGCATCCTGGGGTCCATGCCGCCGAACCGATCGACGCCATCGGGGCGGTCATCGCCTGCGATGGTGCCCGTGGCGTGCGGGGCCGATGCCGTCCCATCGGCGCCCCGTTCTCCGTCCGGCGATGTCTCGGGCTGATCGTCTGCCATGGCGTCCCGCGCAAATCGTCGCTCCCGGAGCGAGCCTACTGCGGAGCGAGCCTACTGCAATGTGCGGGCATAATCATCACTGCCGCGGGCGAGCGCCATTTCGGTGATCGCGACAAGGGTCTCGGCACGGCTCTTCAGGTCGGGCGCCTCAAGCAACGCCTGCTTCTCCGCCGGCCCGTAGGGCGACATGACCGAAAGCGCGTTGACCAGCGATACATTGTTGGCCTTGTTGACGCTCGACCAGTCCGCTTCGAGCTGGTTGGCGTCCAGATAGGCTCGGAAGGCTTCGAGCAACCCCTCCCGGTCGACATTGCCGCCATCGTCCTCGTCGGCGAGGTCGGAGGCGAAGGCGGCGATGCGCGCCTGCCGGAACGGCGTGGTCACGTCGAGTTCCTCGATGATCCGGAACCGGCAGATGCCCTCCAGAGTGATCAGGTAGCGGCCGTCGCCCGTCTCGCTGAACGCGGTGATCCGACCCAGGCAGCCGACCTTGCACAGGTCGGGCCTGTCGGGCTCGCCGGCATTGCCGCTGAACGATGGCTGCACCATCGCGATGACGCGGCTGGACCTCAGGGCCTCGTCGAACATGGCAAGATAGCGCGGCTCGAACAGGTTCAGCGGCAATTGGCTGCCCGGCAGCAGCAAGGCGCTCGACAAGGGAAAGACCGACACGATGGCCGGCACGTCGTCAAGGTCGCGATAGGTGGCGTTTCCTGCCTGCATATGCTCCACAAACCATCTCAAGGGCGATCGGGGACGAGGGTCCCGACCCTAAATGGGGCGATGACAGCGGACAGCAACCCCCGCCGCGTCACGGCCGGCCCGGCGTCCCGGTCATCTGAACAGCATGCTGGAAAGCTTGCGGCGCGCGCGGACCGTGGCCGGATCGGTCTGCCCCCAAGCCTCGAAGAGGGTCAGCAGTTCCTTGCGGGCGCCGTCCTCGCGCCAGTCGCGATCGGTTTTCATGATGGTCAGAAGGTGGTCCGCGGCCCCGTCGCGATCGTCGCGCGCATTGAGGATGAGGGCGAGGTCGAAGCGCGCCTCGTGATCCTTCGCGTTGTCGGCCAGCCGGGTTTCGAGCGCCGCCGGGTCGCCGATACGGGCCACTTTTTCGGCCAGGTCCAGCCGCGTGCGCACGGCGGAAAGCTCCGGCGCGTCGGCGATCGCCTCGGGCGCCTGGTCGAGCATGTCGCGCGCCCGGTCGGCCTGGCCGTGATCCGCCATCAGTGCGGCCATGCC
>NZ_CFIFWG010000025.1:0-23704 GCF_984466335.1 Roseitalea sp.
CATGGCCCTTGCGTCGGGTGGGCCCAATCGGCCCGTTCAATGCACCGCGGGAAAGCCGCCGGCCTTCATCACCTGTCCCGGAAGGGTCCTGCCGAGGCGGCCTTCGAGCCAGCGCGCGGCATCGATGCAGGCGGCCAGATCGAGGCCCGTCGCAATGCCCGCCCGGTCGAGCATGTAGACCAGATCCTCGGTGGCGATGTTGCCCGTCGCCGCCGGCGCGAAGGGGCATCCGCCAACCCCGCCAAGGCTCGCATCCAGCGTCGCCGCGCCCGCCTCGATCGCCGCCCAGGCATTGGCGATGCCCGTATTGCGCGTGTCATGGAAATGGCAGCGGACCGGTATGTCAGGCCAGCGCGCCCGGACCGCGCCGACCCGCGCGACCACATCGCGCGGCGTCGCAACGCCGATCGTGTCGGCCAGCGCGATCTCGCGCGGCGCAGCCGCCGCAACCGCATCGACGATCGCAAGCAGGCGGCAGAGCGGCACCTCGCCCTCGAACGGGCAGCCGAACGCCGTGCCCACCGTCACACCGAGCGGCACGGGCGCCATCGTCCCTTCGGCAACGGCCCGGAGCCGGCGCACCGTCTCAAGCGCGTCCGCCCCCTGGTTGCGGCGATTGAACGTGTCGGACGCCATGACCGCGAAGTTGATCTCGTCGACGCCCGCCGCAACGGCCCGCTCATAGCCCCGTTCGTTGAGCGCGAGCCCCACGCGGACCAGGCCCTCCCGCGCCGGCAGCCCGGCCATCACCGCCTCGGCGTCGGCCATCTGCGGCACGCGGGCGGGACTGACGAAACTGGTCACCTCAAGGCGCCGAACGCCGGCATCGACGGCCTTTGCGATCAGGGTCAGCTTGTCGGCGGTCGACAAAAGCACCTGTTCGTTCTGAAGCCCGTCGCGGGGCGACACGTCCACGATTTCCACGGTCTGCATAGCGGCCTCCCCGGTGCCCGGCACTTCTTGCCTGCATGCGCCGCAGCGCGCGCTCCTGTCAATCGATCGCCTGTCAATCGATCGTCCGGACGCGAAATCCCTTCGCGCCTCGATGGCCGTGCGTATCGGTGGCCATGAAGGGCGAAAGAGGCCCTGACGCATGCGCGACGGACACGATCGGGCCGGTACGAGGCTCCATCGAATGCCCGCGCCTTCCCAAGCGGTGCGTGTCGGGGTTATGGAGCTGCCCGTTTGTGCAGCGCATCGCCAGGAGGTTCCATGGCAGATCTGTTTGTGGGCATCGATGCGGGATCGTCGGTCCTCAAGGCCGCCGTGTTCGAGGCCGACGGCCGGCAGGTCGCGATCGCAAGCCGCCGCACGCCGCTGGACCGGCCGCAGCCGGGCCGAGTGGAGGCCGATCCCGGCGCATGCCTGGCGGCCCTGTTCGCCGTGGTCGCCGAGGCGGCCGCGGCCTCGGGCAGGCCCGGCGCCGTCGCCGGCATCGGCGTCTCGGGCGCCATGGTCGGCGCCTGGTTCGTCGACGGCGCCGGGCGCGCCATCCGTCCCGGCATCAATTGGGAGGACAGCCGGTCGCAACCGCTGCTCGATGCGATGGTCGCCGACCGTCCGACGCTGATGTCGGACATTTTCGCCATTTCCGGTTCCGTGCTTCAGCAGGGGTGCACCCTGCCGCTTCTGGCCTGGTTCCGGCACAATGAACCCGACACCCTCGCCCGCGCCGCCCATGTGCTGACCTACAAGGACTTCTTGCGCCATGCGCTGACCGGCGAGATCGCCGCCGACCGGTCCGAGGCGGCCGTCCTGCCCGGCGACGCACGCACGCAAGGGCGCAGCGCCGAACTGGCGGCGATGTTCGGCATCGCCGATCTCGCGCGGCTTCTGCCGGAGGCCATGGCCTCGCAGGACGTCGCCGGCCACCTGACCGAGGAGGCGGCGACCCGCACCGGGCTGCGCGCCGGCATTCCGGTCGTGGCCGGCGCCGGCGACGTGATCGCCAACGTCGTCGGGGCGGGCGGCCTGAAGGCGGGCGCGGCCACCGCCATACTCGGCACCACATGCATGGTCGGCGTGTGCCGCAGCGAGCCCGTCTTCACGCCGCCGGATCTGGGCCTTTTGTTCTCGCTGCCCGAGCGCCACTGGTACCGCGCCATGGTCAATGTGGCGGGCACGCTCAATCTCGACTGGACGCTGAAGCTGGTCGCGCCGGATCTGGCGGACGAAGCCGACCCCTTCGCCAGGGTGACGGCAATGGCCGAACGCGTGCCGCCCGGCGCCAATGGCGTGACCTTCCTGCCCTATCTGAGCGAAAGCGGGATCATCGCGCCCGTCGCCGACCCGCACGCGCGCGCCCAGTTCTGCGGCCTTCACGCCGGCCACGGCCGGTCCGACCTGATCCGCGCGGTCTATGAGGGCGTCGCCTTCGCGCTGGCCGACCTCATCGACCTGCTGGACCTGTCCGATGGCGAGCCGGTGAGGCTGACCGGCGGCGGCAGCCGCAGCGCGCTGTGGCGCGCGATCATCGCGGACGTGACGGGACGCACCATCCTCGTGCCCCACGGCTCCGAATTCGGCGCACGGGGCGCAGCGCTGCTCGCGGCCACCGCGCTCGGCCGCCACCAAAGCGTCGCCGACGCCTCCAAGGCCATGGGCGGCGCGGGCGTGCGCCAAGACCCCCGCCCCGACGCCGCGCACGTCTGGGCGGAACCGCGCGCCCGCTTCATCGCCTGCCGGAACCGCCTGCTCGGCTGACGCCGCCCGCCGATCCCGCCCCGCCCGTTCCCGACAGGGGTACATGGGAGATTGCGCTTGCCTTGCGCGCCTATTGGTATATACCATTTTGAAATTGGTATAGTCCGATGCCGAGCCAAGGAGAACGCAACCGGCATGTCCGCCGCCACCCAGCCCCGCTATCGCCAGATCGCCTCGGCGCTCGAAGCCGACATTCTGGCCGGCCGCCTGAAGACGGGCGACCAGCTTCCCTCCGAAAGGGCGATGGCGGAGCGGATGGGCATCAGCCGGATGACCGCGCGCAAGGCGCTACAGCAACTGGCCGGCCGGGGCATGCTGGAGACGCGCGTCGGCCACGGCACTTTCGTCGGCAAGCCCCTGATTCGGCAGGAGCTCACCGCCCTTACGGGCTTCAGCGAGGAGATGGAGCGGCAGGGCCGCGTGACATCGAGCATCGTCGTTGAGGCCGAACGGTGCGCGGCCACCATGGAGGCGGCGCGGGCATTGGCGCTCGCACCCGGCGCCAAGGTATACAGACTCACCCGCGTGCGCCTGGCCGACGGGACCCCGGTCGCCTTTGAGCGCACCCAGATCGACGCCGGCCGCGCGCCGGACCTTCTGTCGAAGGCGGACTTCGCCAACGCATCGCTCTACGACAACCTTCGGCGGCACTTCGCGATCACGCCCGCGCGCGCCGAGCAGACCATCGAAGCCGCGCTCGCCGATCCGTCGACGGCGCTCACGCTCGCCATCGAGCCCGGCGCGCCCGTGCTGCGGCAGACGCGCCTGACGCGCGACAGCGGCGGAAAGCCGTTCGAATTCGTCCGATCCACCTATAGGGGAGATGCGTTCATGATGCGGGTCGAGATGACCGTCGCACCGGAGGGGTCGCGGTGAGCCCTGTCGCCAACGCCTATCTGGACGAGCTTTGCAACCGGCTGGCGGCGCTGAAGGTGCACGCCGCCGGGCCCATCGCCGCGGCCTCCGAGGCCGTCGTCGACGCCGCCCGAGGCGATCATCTGGTCTATGTCTTCGGCACCGGACATTCGCACATGCTCGCCGAGGAGGTTCACTACCGCGCCGGCGGCCTGGCGCTTGCCGTGCCGATCCTGGCCTCGACCATCATGCTGCACGAGGGCGCCGTCGCCTCCACGAAAATGGAGCGCGCCGAGGGCGTCAGCGGGCCGATCCTGGAGCGCTACGGCATAACGCGCAACGACGTTTTGTTCGTCGTCTCCAACTCCGGCGTCAACGCCGCCCCGCTTGAGGCCGCCCGTTTCGGCCGCAAGGTCGGCTGCGCGGTCGTCGCCATCACCTCGCTCGCCTATTCGACCAAGACCGCCAACGGCGGCGAGAGGCTCGCCGATCTGGCCGACATCGTCATCGACAACGGCGTTCCGCCCGGCGATGCGGTCGTCGCGCTGCCCGGTACCGAGCTGAGAACAGGACCCGCCTCCACCACGGTCGGCACCGCCATCATCAACGCCATTTTTGCCCAGGCCGCCCACCGGCTCGCCCAGGAAGGCCGGCCACCCATCTACCTGAGCGCCAACATGCCCGGCGCAAAGGAGACCAACAGGGCGCTGGTCGAGCGCTACAAGGGGCGCAACCGGCACCTGTAGGACGTCAAGCTTCGTCAAACAGGGAGAAGGAAAACATGAAAACCCCCGTCAAGGGCCTGCTTGCAGGCACGATGCTCGCGCTCGCCGTGCCGGCCCTCGCCGCGCCCGTCGAGATCACGCTGTGGCACATGGAGCAGCCGCCGCACCGCGTCGAGCGCATTCAGATGCTGATCGACGAGTTCAACGCCGCCAATCCGGACATCGCGGTCAGCCAGGAGCCGCAGAACTGGGGCGAGATCTACGCCAAGGCGCCGGCGGCACTGGCCGCGGGCATGGGGCCGGACATGCTGTTCGCCATTCCCGACTTCACGCCGATCCTCAAGGATATCGGCGCCCTGTCGTCGGTCACAGATTTCGTCGCCGAACTCGATGCCGAGCACGACTTCATCGACAGCGCGGTCGAAGCCTACAGCTATGACGGCGGCGTGTGGGCCGTGCCGCTCTACAACATGACGCTCAACCTTTGGTACCGGAAGAGCGCGTTCGAGGAGGCCGGCATCGCCGTTCCCGCAAGCTGGGACGAGTGGCGCGCGGCCGCCCGGGCGCTAACCACCGATAGCCGCTTCGGCATGGGCCTGCCGGCCAACCGGCAACTCTACACGGACCAGGCCGTCTACGCCGTGATGGTCAATGGCGGCGCATCGGAGATCTACAACGAGGACGGTACGCTGCGCTTCGACAATCCCGAGACGGTCGCCGCGTATGCGTTCTACGACTCGATGATGGAGTTCTCGCCGCCCGATGCGCCCTCATGGACCTGGGGCGAGGCCGAAGCGTGCTTTGCGTCGGGAAGCTGCGCCATGATCATGCAGTTCACCGTCATCTCGACCTACGAGACCCAGGCCGAGGGCGATGCCTCGGACCTTGGCGTGGCGGCCATTCCGACCAGGGACGGCTCGGACGACAATGCGACGATCGCCTATGCAAACGCGGTGATGGTGCTGTCCGAGGACCAGGCCCGGCGGGACGCCTCCAAGCGTTTCATACGCTTCCTGCTCCAGCCGGAAAACTATGGCCGCTTCCTGAACATGGAGCCCGGCCTTTTCATGCCGCTGACCGCCTCGGGCGCCGATGCCGACAGTTTCTGGAACGATCCGATCGTCCAGGAATATCGCGCGCAGATCGAGACGGTCATCGCCAACGGACGCAACGGCAAGCTGTTCGGCTTCACCTCGGGCCGCGTCTTCCCGGCGATCGCGGCGATCTCGGCGCAGAATGTGCTTGCCGAAACGCTGCAAATGATCGTCATCAACGACATGGATGCGGCCGAGGCCGTCGCCGCGGGCCAGGCCCGCATGCAAGACCTGTCGCGCTGACGGGGCACGGCGCCGTGGCACGCAACCCGATCCTCGCGCTCGCGTTCGTCGCCCCGGCGCTGCTTTTTCTGGCGGCCATCCTCGTATGGCCGCTCTTTTCCGCCTTCCTTCTGAGCCTTCAGAACGTCCGCGGCGTCGGCACGAGCGGGCAATGGGTCGGCTTCGAGAACTACCGCTTCATCCTGACCAGCGGCGCGTTCTGGGATTCGGCCGGGCTGAGCCTGGTCTGGGTGCTCGCCAATGCGGCGGTGCAGACCGCGCTGGCGCTGGCCGCCGCGCTGATCCTGCACCAGAAGTTCCCCGGCGTGCGCATCGCGCGCACCTGGATCATCCTGACCTGGATCGTGCCGACCGTGGTCGTGGTCATGATCTGGCGCTGGCTGTTTTCGACGTCCGGCGGCATGATCAATCCGATCCTGGTCCAGACCGGCCTGGTCGACCGGCCGGTCGGCTTCTTTTCGACACCCGAAACGGCGTTCGCAACGCTCGTCTTCATCAATTCCTGGCGCTGGTTCCCGTTCATAGCGCTGATGATGCTGGCCGGGCTGACGCGTATCCCCTCGGATCTTTACGAAGCGGCACGCATCGACGGCGCCGGCCCCGTACGCCGTTTCACGCGGATCACCTGGCCGCTGCTCGCGCCCACGCTCACCGTGCTCCTGATCATCGGAACGCTTCTGTCGTTCAACGTCTTCGATATCGTCTGGCTGATGACGCAGGGCGGCCCCGCCGGCGGCACGCGCACCCTGCCCGTCCTGATCTATGAGACCGCCTTCCGCAGCTACCGCATGAGCGAGGCCGCGACCATCGCCGTGCTTTCGACGCTGCTGCTGATGGCCTTTGCGGTGCTGGCCACGCGCTCGCTCGCCCGCGCCGGAGACGAACGATGAGGCGATCGCGCACCTGGACCCTTATTCTTGCCGCCGGCCTTGCCTTCTTCGTCGCGCTGGTCGGCCTGCCCTTCTGGTGGGTCGTGTCCGGCTCGTTCAAGCTGCCCCAGGAGATCATCGCGCGCGTGCCGACGATGATCCCGCGATCCTTTACGTGGCAGCACTATGACAGGCTGCTCTCATCGTCCGATTACGGCACCTATCTGGTCAATTCGCTGATCGTGTCGTCGCTTTCCGCCCTGATCACGCTGATGCTGGCGATCCCGGCCGGCTATGCCTTCTTCCGGCTGCGGTTCCGGGGCCGCGAGGCGCTCTACCGCGCCATCCTGCTTGCCTATGCGTTCCCCTCGATCGTGGTTCTGATCCCGCTTTTCACCATGTTCGCGCGGATGGGCCTGGTCGACACGCGCCTTTCGCTGGTCGTCGTCAACGTGGCCTTCGCCCTGCCCTTCGCGATCTGGATGCTCCGCTCCTTCTTCGGCTCGATCCCAAGGGAGATCGAGGAGGCGGCGCGGCTCGACGGCGGCCCGCCCCTGACCGTGCTTTGGCGCATCATGATCCCGCTGACGGCGCCCGGCATCGCGGCCGTGGCCATCTTCGCCTTCGTCACCTCCTGGACCGAATATGTCTTCGCCTCGGTGATGATCCTGTCGGACGCAAGGCGCACCATTCCGGTCGGCTTTTCGGGCATCATCGGCCAGTATCAGGTCGACTGGGGCCTGCTGCTGGCGGGCGCGAGCCTTGCCGTCGTGCCCGTCGTCATCGTGTTCGCGCTGATCGGGCGCTGGTTCGTCACCGGCCTGACCGAGGGCGCGGTCAAGTAATGTCTCGTTCGGAGGACCCAAATGGCCGTCACTGAGCTGCGCCAGGTCGAAAAGTCGTTCGGCGCGGTGCGCGTGATCAAACCGCTCGACCTGACCGTCCAAAGCGGCGAGTTCGTCGTCATCGTCGGCCCCTCGGGCTGCGGAAAATCGACGCTTCTGCGCATGGTGGCGGGCCTTGAGGAAGCATCCGGCGGCTCGATCGCCATCGGCGGCGTCGATGTCACCCGCAAGGAGCCATCCGAACGCGGCGTCGCCATGGTCTTCCAGACCTATGCGCTCTATCCGCACATGACGGTGCGCCAGAACATGGCGTTCGGACTGGAAATGGCCGGCATCGCCAGATCGGAGCGCGAGGAGCGAGTGTTGGAGGCCGCGCGCACCCTGCGGCTTGAGGACTATCTCGACCGCAAGCCCAGGCAACTGTCCGGAGGTCAGCGCCAGCGCGTCGCGATCGGCCGAACGATCGTGCGCGAGCCGAAATTGTTCCTGTTCGACGAACCGCTCTCGAACCTCGATGCCGAATTGCGGGTCCAGATGCGTCTGGAGATCGCCAAGCTGCATCGCACGCTGAACGCCACCATCCTTTATGTGACGCACGATCAGGTCGAAGCGATGACCCTTGCCACGCGCATCGTGGTCCTGCGCGAGGGGCGCATCGAGCAGATCGGGTCCCCCGGCGCGCTTTACGCCGATCCCGACAACACGTTCGTTGCCGGTTTCATCGGCTCGCCGAAGATGAATCTCCTGCCTTGCAGGATCTCGGGGCGTGACGATGCGGACCGAGCGCTGGTCGAGGTGCCCGCGCTCGGCCTTAAGCGCTATCGCGTGCGGCTGCGTGACCCGAGCGCCGCCCTGCCCCAGACGGGCACCTTCGGCGTCCGGCCCGAGGATTTCGTCGCCACGGGCGGCGACGGGCCCGCCGACCTGACGCTCGCTTGCGAACTCGTCGAGAATCTGGGCAGCAGCGTCTTCCTTTACAACGCGGCCAGCCGCGACGATGCCGTCGTCGCCGAATTGCCGCGCGGCACGCATCCGGCGCCGGGCGATGCGATCGGCTTTCGCATCTGCGAAAACACCTGCTACCTGTTCGGCGACAAGGGAGGCAGACTGTGACATGAAGGTGCTCGTCATGCCTACGGTCGAGCGCGCCGCAAGCAGGGCCGCCGGCCTCGTCGCCGACACGCTTGCCGCCGAGGCCCTGCCCGTGCTGGGCCTTGCGACGGGTTCGACCATGCAGCCCGTCTATGCCGACCTGATCGCCCGCCACCGCGCCGGCGCACTCTCATTTGCCAACGCGACCAGCTTCAATCTGGACGAATATGTCGGCCTGTCGCCGGACCATCCGCAATCCTATCACCAGACGATGCGTCAACTTCTGTTCGACCAGGTCGACATGGACCCGGCGCGCTGCCATCTGCCGCGCGGCGATGCGGCCGATCCGGCGGCCGAGGCGGCGCGCTACGACGAAGCGATCGCGTCCGCCGGCGGCATCGACATCCAGCTTCTGGGGATCGGCCGTAACGGCCATATCGGCTTCAACGAGCCGACGTCGAGCCTGGGCGCGCGCACACGCATCAAGACGCTGACCAGCGGCACCCGCGCGGCCAACGCACGCTTTTTCGGCGACACCGAAACCGTTCCGCGCCATGCGATCACGATGGGCATCGCCAACATACTGGAAGCACGTCGCTGCGTGCTGGTCGCCACCGGCCAGGCCAAGGCGGAGGCGGTCGCGCGCATGATCGAGGGGCCGCTGGGCGCCGACTGCCCGGCCAGCGCGCTGCAACTCCACCCAAGGGCCACAGTGATCGTCGACCGCGCGGCGGCGGACGCGCTGCGCCTGATCGACTATTATCAGGAGATCCATCCCGACGGCGGGGAGGCCGGCCTTGTCTGAGATCGGCCGTCCCGTCGGCACCCTGTTTGTCCGCATGCTCTATGACGGCATGTCCGAGGCGCCGCTGGCCGACCGGCTGGTGTCCATTAAGAACGGTCGCATCGCCCATGTGCGCCCGCTTGCGCCGGGCGAGGCGCCGCCGTCCGGCGCGATCGCCGCCGAGATCGCAGCGCCGGGCTTCATCGACATGCAGATCAACGGCGCCGCCGACGCCCAGTTCAACGAGGAGCCGACCGCGCGGACGGTCGCGCGCATGGCCGCGGGCGCGCGCCGCGGCGGCACGGCGCATATCCTGCCCACCTTCATCACCGCGCCCGGCACCGATTACGGGCGGGCCGTCGCCGCCGCCGATCAAGCGCTCGACGAGGGCGTTCCGGGCGTTCTGGGCGTCCATCTGGAAGGTCCGTTCCTTTCGCCCGAAAAGCCGGGCATCCATCCGCCCGATTTCATCCGCGCCATGACCGGGGCCGATGTCGACGCCATCGCCGAAGCGCGCGGCACCGTGCTGCTGACGCTTGCGCCCGAACGACAGGACCATGCGCTGATCGCCCGCCTGGCCGGCCGGGGCGTGCGCGTCTTCGCGGGCCATTCGGCCGCCACGGCCGGGCAGATGGACGCGGCGATCGATGCGGGCGTTTGCGGTGTCACCCACCTTTTCAACGCCCAGTCGCAGATCGCCGGCCGGGAGCCGGGCTTGGTCGGCGCGGCGCTGATGCGCCCGGAGCTTGCGGCGGGCATCATCGCCGACGGCTTTCACGTGCATCCGCAGAACCTGAAGATGGCCGCCCGGCTGATGCAGGACCGGCTGTGTCTCGTCACCGACGCGATGAAGACGCTGGCCGGCACGGTGATCAGCTTCGATCTCTACGGCACGCCGATCACGCTCGCCAAGGGCCGTCTGCGCGGGCCGGACGGCACGCTCGCCGGCGCGCACCTGTCCATGAGCCAGGCGGTGCGCAATGCGGTGACGCTGATGGACGTGTCGCCGGCGACCGCGCTGAAGATGGCCAGCGGAAACGTCGCCCGCGCCCTCGGCCTCGACGGTGAACTGGGTCGCATCGCCTCGGGCTATCGGGCGAGCCTGACCCTGCTGGACGGGGATCTTCATGCCACAGGGGTGATCGTCGACGGCAGGGCGCTTGGGGGCAAGGGCTGATCGCGGGCCCCCGTGCACGGCACTCGATGATGTCGTCGGTCCAGCCCGCCAGGGACACCGGCGCGATCAGGCCGGATCCAGACGGTCACCGCGGTCATCGAACAGGTGGCAGGCCGGCCCTTTGAAGGTCAGGCGGACCGTGTCGCCGATGGCCAGCGGCGTGGTGCCTTCGGCCTTGAAGCGCAAGGCGTCGGCAAGGCCGTCGACACGGGCATAGACCAGCGCTTCGGCGCCCAGATGCTCGACGACATCGACGGTTGCATCCATGACGCCGGCATGGGGGCCGTCCCCAGCGCCGCACACAGCAACGTCTTCGGGGCGCACGCCCAGAGTGACGGCGGCGCCCTTTGCGACCGCGTGCGCGGGCAGTTCGACGGATGCGACCCCGCCAAGCGCGACCCGCGTTCGGCCCTGGTCGCTGGCGACCACTTGCGCATCGAAAACGTTGATCCGCGGCGCGCCGATGAACTCGGCCACGAACCGGGAGGCGGGACGTGTGTAAAGCTCCATCGGCGCGCCGACCTGCATGATCCGCCCCCCGTCGAGCACCACGATCCGGTCGGCCATCGTCATGGCTTCGACCTGATCGTGCGTCACATAGACCATGGTGTTGCCGATCGTCTGGTGAAGCCGGGCGAGTTCGACGCGCATCTCCGTGCGCAGGGCGGCGTCAAGGTTCGACAGCGGCTCGTCGAACAGGAACACGTCCGGCCGGCGCATCAAGGCCCGGCCGATCGCAACGCGCTGGCGCTGACCGCCGGACAATTGGCCCGGCTTGCGGTCGAGCAACCGGTCCAGTTGCAGGAGATTGGCGACCTCGGCCGCCCGCCTCCTGCGCTCGGCGCGCGAAACCCCCTTCAGACGCAGGCTGAAGGACATGTTCTCCCATACGGTCATGTGCGGATAGAGCGCGTAGGACTGGAACACCATCGCCGCCCCGCGATCGGGCGCGGGCACGTCGTTCATGCGCTTGGCGTCGAAATGCAGATCGCCCGCATTGACCGCCTCCAGCCCGGCGATCACGCGCAGCAAGGTCGACTTGCCGCAGCCGGACGGGCCGACAAAGGCGACGAATTCCCGGTCCGGGATCTCCAGCGATATGTCCTTGAGCACCGCATGGGCGCCGAAGCTCTTGTGGATGCCCTTGAGGGTGACGGCTACCATCGCGCGGGCGCCTTGCGGTCGGGAACGAAGATCATCTGACGGCGACGATCTGGATTTCGACCAGGTCGGTCGGCTCGGCCAGGCGCGCTTCGACACAGGCGCGGGCGGGCGCGGCGCCCTCGGGCACCCATGCGTCCCAGAGCGCGTTGACGGCATGGCGGTTGCGGATGTCAGACAGCCAGATCATGGCCGAGACGATCCTGCCGCGATCCGATCCCGCCTCCGCCAGCAGCGCATCGAGCCTGTCCAGTATGTCACGGGTCTGCCCTTCCAGATCGAGCGAGCGGTCCGATGAAATCTGGCCGGCGAAATGGAGGGTGGCCGCGCCGGCCGGCACCTCCACGATCTGGCTCATGCGCCTGCCGGTCTGGTATCGCGTCAGTTCGGTCGACATGGTCGGTATGCTCCTATTCGGCGGTCCTGTTCAGTGGGGTCAGCCCTTCGCCGCGCATGATGTCGGCGAGCTTGGCCGACAGGACGTCGATGGTCCTGTCCCGGTTCGCGCGGCCCAGATCCAGGTCGGCCTTGGTCGGCTCGCCATTGATGCCGCCGGAAAGGGGGTGGATCGCATGGCGCGAGCGAAGCTTGTACCAGGGCTTGTCGATCCTGAAATCGACGGCGCGCTCGGGATGGTAGGCCGCGCCGGTGACCGCGGCGATCTCCGTTTCTCCCTTGTCGGCGTGGTGGATGCCGGCGATGCCGGCCTCGGTCCACCAGTTCCAGCAGGCCAGCCTGGCATCGGGATAGGTCTTCCAGATGGTCCAGAACGCGGCCTCGCAGGGCGCCTTGTTGGCGCCGTGGCCGCTGATGAAGACCAGCCGTTCAAAGCCGTGATGGCAGAACATGGCGCCCAGTTCGGCGATTACCGTCGTAAATGTCGCGATGGTCAGCCCGATCGTGCCCGGATAGTCACGCATCTCGTCGGCAAAGCCATAGGGCAGCCCGGGAGCCAGGATGGCCCCCGTCCGCTCGGCGACGGCACGCGAGAAGAACTCCGCCGTGTCGATGTCCACGCTCAGGGACAGGTGCGGGCCATGGGCCTCGATCAGGCCGATCGGCACCAGCACCGGAAGCCGGCGGTCCAGCGCGTCCACCTCGTGATTGGTCAGCCGCTTCCACTCGACCATCGCCAACCCCTTCTGCACCTATGTGCGATTGAAATGACATATGTGCGATTTACGCCGCGCCGACCGCAGCGCCGCCCGATCTGGCGAGCACGGCTTCCATCGTTGCCTCGTCGGTCACCAGCACGTGCACGAGACCGGTACGCAGGGCGCCGGTGACCACATCCACCTTGCCCGGCCCGCCGGACGCCATTACCAGCGCCTTCATGGCGGCCAGGTCAGCAAGCCCGGGGCCGACCAGTTGCCGGTTGACCGGGTGATCGATCGCGGCGCCGTCTATGTCGATGAATGTGCCCAGGAAATCGCCGACGGCGCCGGCGGCGACCAGATCACGGGCGGTGACGCCCTTGGGCAGCGCGTGCCGGATCAGCAGCGAGGCATCGCTCATGTCGCCGGCCGCAAAGCAGGCGACGTCCGTTTTCAGGATCAAATCGAGCACCGAGGCGTAGAACTGCTGGCCGGTGAGCACATAGCGCGCCTCGGGCGTGTCGGTGTAGATGGGCGCGGTCATGTAATATCGCTCGGCGTCGAGCAACCGTCCGATCTTGCCGATGATGTCGATGGCGTTTTCTTCCGATGAGCGGGGCAGCGCGCCAAGGAGCGCGACGATGCGGCATTCGGGCCGGGGCACGGGCCGGATGTAGCGCAGCATCGCCCGCATGGTCTGGCCCCAACCCAGGCCGAAGAGGTTCAGTTCCGGATCGGCGATTTGCGCCGACATGTAGCGGGCAAGACCCGCGCCGATCATGGCGTGGGTGCCCTCGGACTCAAGCGGGCTCGGCACGACCACCGCGTCGCGCAGGCCGAACGCTTCGATCGCGCGGCGCTCCAGCGCGACGCACGAGGCCATGGGCGTCGTCACCTCGACGCGCACAAGGCCGCTGTCGCGCGCGCCTGCAAGCATCCGGTTGACCCGGAAGCGCGACAGGCCGAGCGCATCGGCGATCGTGGACTGCGTCCGCTCCTCGATGAAGTAGAGCCATGCAGCGCGCAGCATGAGCGCCTGCTCCCGATCGGCGACAGACGTGTGGGCCTGCGCATCATCGGCAGCGGAAACGAATGACATGGCCGGTCTCTCGATGGCGTTTGCAAATTTTGTTGATGGCGAATTACAAACGTGCTAGCCGAAAGTCAATCGCGTTTGGCGCGCGCACCGGCGCGCCCCGATTGCGACAGCGATCCACGCAAACGATCCGAAACGATCGAGGGAACGGGAGGCAACCTTGAAAACGACAGCCAGATTTTTGACGGCCGCGGCCATGGCGCTTGCGCTGCCCGCGGCCGCCCATGCCAAGACCGAGATCAACATCGTGGCCTTCGCGCCGGGCTTTGCCTGGGCGGACATGTTCGGCCCATCGGGGACCGAAAAGACCGACAAGCTGCGCGCGTTCGAACAGGCCAACGACATCACGATCAACATCGAGTTCGCCGACGAGGAGACCGCGCGGCAGAAGGTTCTGCTCGACCTGGTCAACCAGACCGGCACCTATGACCTTGTAATGCTGGGGTCCGACGGGGCGGTGCAGACCTTCTCCTATGCGGGCTATCTGGAGCCGCTGGACGATCTGCTTCACACGGTGCCCGAATATTTCGATCCCGAAGGCGTCTATCCGCAGTTTCTGGACGCCAACCGCGTCAACGGCCAGCTCTGGGCGCTGCCCTATTATTCGTTCGGCGCGGGCGTGATCTACCGCAGGGATATCTTCGAGCGGTACGGCATCACCGAATTCCCCACCACCACGGCCGGCCTCGAAGAGGCGCTGACGACGATCAGGGCGGGCCTTGAGGCGGACGGCATAACCGACGTCCATCCGCTGACCATGCGCGGCGCGCCGGGCGAGGAGCCGAGCCTCGATCTGGCCGGCTTCGTATACGCCTATGCGGGCTATCCGGCCTGGTTCGAGGGTGGCGCGACCACCCGCGACGCCATCGACGCCGAAGACGCCAGGCCGATCTTCACCGGCGATTTCCGCGACGGTTTCGAGACCTTCGTGCGCTGGTCGCAGGAGTTCGGCCCACCCGGCATCGCCACCCACACATGGGTCGACATGATGAACCTCTACGGCGCCGGCCAAGCGGTCGTTCTGATGCCGTCGGCGATCAACGGCTTCGCCGCGCTCGGCGGGACAGAGGACGAGAACGTCGCCAATCATACCGCCTTTGCCCCGTCACCGGTCGGCCCGTCCGGCGAACAGGTCCAAAGTTTCTGGACGTTCTCGGTCGGCGTCAGCGCGTTCTCCGAAAACAAGCAAGAAGCCTTCAGGACGCTCGCCTTCCTGACCGGCGAGCAGGCCATGCAGGGCTTCGCCGAGACCATCGGCTGGCCGTACTCGACCTTCCCGTCGATCACGCGCGGCGAAACGCTCGCCGGCAAATGGCCCGCACAGATGCTCGATCAGATCGAAGCCAGCTACGCGCAGGCCAACCCGCAATATTTCCCCTATATTCCCGAGCTCAACGCCTTCATGGAGCGCATCGGCACCGCCGCCTCGGAGGCGATATCGGGATCGAAGTCGGTCGATCAGGCGCTTGAGGAGCTACAGGCCTGGGCCGAAGAGCGCATGGAGCGCGCGGGCTATTACGAATAAAGCGGCAAAAGCCGGCGCCGGCCATATCCGTCGGCGCCCATCTGCGTACCGGGCGAGTGTCACATGAGGGTCGATTGGCGTTTCTGGTTCATCGCGCCGATGGTGATGGCGCTTGCGACGGTCGTCCTTTTCCCCACCGTCTATCTGTTCTGGATGAGCACGCAGCACTGGCTGGTGACCGATCCGGAGCGATATTTCACAGGTATCGACAATTTCACCCGGCTTTTGAGCGGCGCCGACTTCTGGCAGGCGCTGCGCGTCACCGGCGCCTATCTGGTGCTGTCGACCGTGCTGATGCTCGGGCTCGGCATGGGGCTGGCACTGACGTTCGCGCGCGCCTCGGCGGGCTGGATGCGCGCCATCGTGGTGATGCCGCTGGTCATTCCGCCGGTCGTCGCCGGCTTCACCTGGCGGTTCCTGCTCAATGGCGAGATCGGTTTTCTTGGCGCCTACCTGCTGCCGATGGCCGGGCTCGACCTCAACCCGCTGGCCGAGCCGGGCGCAGCGCTCGTCTCTGTCGTGATCGCCGATGTTTGGAGCCGCACGCCCTTCATGTTCCTGATCTTCCTGGCCGCGCTGCAATCGATCCCGCGCGATTACTACGAAGCCGCGCGCATGGACGGCGCCAACCCGCTGCACGAGTTCTTCTTCGTCACGCTGCCGCTTCTGAAAGGCGCCCTGTTCGTGGCGATCCTGTTTCGCCTCGTCGATGCGATCAACACGTTCGAACTGATCTATGTGATGACCCGCGGCGGGCCGGGCCGGGCCACGCAGATCCTGTCGCTCTTCGGCTGGCGCACCGCCTTCCAGGAGCTTGATTTCGGGCAGGCGGCGGCGCTCGGCGTGATCATGCTGATCATCTGCCTGACCGGCGCGATGCTCATGTTCCGCCGGTTCGTGCGCGGCAGCGTGGAGGCGAGGCAATGAGTGCGCCGATGCGTCATGGCCGGCTGCTGACCGCGATCCGCTGGGCTTTCCTGGGATCGGTGATGGTTTTCGTCCTCTTCCCGCTTATCTGGCTGGCGCTCGCCTCGCTGAAGACGCGCGCGGCCGCGCTCGACGTGCCGCCTTCGCTCGTCTTCACGCCAAGCTTTCGCGCCTATGAGACGATCTTCGCCAGCGGCCTCGTCGATGCCTTCGTCAATTCGTTTTCGATCGCCATCACCAATGTGATCCTGTCGCTCTTGATCGGCGTGCCGGCCGCCTATGCGCTGGCGCGCATGCGCGGCGCCATCCAGGAAAATCTCAGCTTCTGGGTGCTGTCGATCCGGCTTGCGCCGCTGTTCGCGATCATCCTGCCGCTCTATGTGCTGTTTCAGCAACTCGGCCTGCTCGACACGCGTCTGGCGGTGGCGCTGGCGCACCTGACGCTGACCCTGCCGCTGTCGGTGTGGCTGCTGATGACCTATTTCCGCGCCATGCCCGTCGATCTCGACGAGGCGGCGATGCTCGACGGCGCAAAGCCGTGGCAGACGCTTGTCATGGTGATCGTGCCGATCGCCCGGCCCATGATCGCCTCGGTCGCCGTCATCGTCTTCATCTTTTCGTGGAACGAGTTCCTTCTGGCCTTCTTCCTGACCTCGCGCGATGCGCAGACCGTGCCCGTGGTCGTGGCGGGACTGGCCGGCACGATGAGCTTCGACTGGCCGCTGATCGCGGCGATTTCCATCTGCTCCATGGTGCCCGCCCTGATCTTCGTCGGCTTCGCCCAGCGCCATATCGTCGAGGGGCTGGCGAGCGGGGCGGTGAAATGACCGATATGCCGGGGCATATCGCCATCACAGGTGCCGCCGGCGGCATCGGCGCGGCGCTCGCTGCCCATTTCGCCGCGCTTGGCTGGCAGGTGACCGCCATCGATGTGGCCGCGACATCACCGCGGCAACACGCCTCTATCGTGCCCCTTGTCGCCGACATCACCGACGAGGCGCAGATGGAAACGGCCTTTGCGCGCGCCGCCAAGACCGCGCCCATCGGCGCGGTCATCGCCAACGCCGCCGTCACCGATCTCGACCATCACCATACGATCGACATGCCCTATGACGTCTGGCGCCAGGTGCTGCGCGTCAATGTCGACGGCGCATTCCTGACGGCGCGGTCGGCCGCCCGGCACATGCGGCGGACGGGCGGCGGCAACATCGTCTTCGTGACGTCCTCGCTCGCCCGGCTGGCCGACGCGCAGGCGGGCGATGCGCCCTATTGCACGTCGAAAGCGGCCACCGAGATGCTGGCGCGCGTGCTGGCGATCGAACTCGCCCCCATCGGCATCAACGTCAACACGCTGTTTCCGTCCGCGATGATCGACACGGGGTTCTTCGCGCACTGGCCCGAAGCGGAACGCGCCAAGCTCGCGCCGGCAACGCTCCTCAACGAGACGGCGCGGTTCCTCGCGACCCTGCCGGCGGGCGGGGGCACCGGCCGGTCGCTCGATCAGCAGCGCTGGGACGACGAGCCCGCCTATCGGGCAAGCTGGGAGGATCGGGCATGACCCGGTGGATCGACGCGCGCAACGCGACCATGGACGAGATCGCCGCCTTCGCGCGCGACTACCCCTTTGCCATCCTGCCGGTCGGCTCGTTCGAGCAGCACGGCCCCCATCTGCCGCTCGACACCGACAACCGCATCGCCGAGGCCATGGCGATCGAGACCGCAAGACGCAGCGTCGGCATGGTGCTGCCGGTGCTGAATGTCGGCTACGCCTGGGTGTGGCGCGGCAGGCCGGGCACGCTCACATTCCGCTTCGAGACCTATATGGCGATGATCCGCGACATTGCCGAGAGCCTTCATGGCTGGGGCGTCAAGGCGGTGTTCGTGCTTTCGGGGCACGGCTCCAACCCGCAGCCGGTCAAGCATGCCATTCGCGAGATGATCCATGAAAGATACGACATCGCGGTGCTCAACAGCCTCTATGCCGGCCTTGGCGAGATGCTGGACGCATGCGATTCCAAGCCCTGGCACAACGATATCCACGCAGAAGAGATCGAGACCGCGCTGATGCTGGCGATCGCGCCGGACCTGGTGCGCATGGAGCGCGCGGCCGCCGATTATCCGCCGGTGCCGGACGATTACGGACAGTCGGAGCTGTCGATGGGCATGATCATGCGCTCGGGCGTGTTCGGCGATCCAAGGCCGGCGACGGCCGAAAAGGGCCGGCGCTGGCTGGACATGGGCGGCCGGAAATCCGCCGAGCGGTGGCTGGCTTATCTGGCGCGCAAGGGCCTTTACGACGAAGGAGCCGGCGCATGAGCGGGCCCGGCCGCCTCGGCATCGATCTGGGCACGTCCGCGGTCAAGGTCCTGGTCGTCGATGACCGCGGCGTTTCGCTCGCAAGCGTGAATCGCGCCTATCCGACCCATGCGCCGCGGCCCGGCTGGGCCGAACAATCGCCCGCCGACTGGTGGCGCGCGGCCTGCGAGGCGACACGCAAGGCGGTTGCGCAGGCGGGCGTCGAGATCGGCTCGGTCGGCCTGTCTGGCCAGTTGGACGGCTTTGTCCTGCTCGATGAACGCGACGAACCGCTCGCCGACGCGATCATCTGGCTCGACATCCGTGCCGAGGCGGAGGCAAGGTCCATGGCCGAAAAGGCCGACTTTGCCGCCCTGACCGGCAATGCGCTGTCGGCGATCTGCGTGCTGCCCAAGCTCGCCTGGCTGCGCGCCCGTCGCCCGGACCTGCTGGAACACACGAAACGCATCGCGCTGGTCAAGGACTATATTCTCCTGCGGCTGACCGGCGAGTTGGCGACCGACCCGTCCGACGCCCATTCGACGGCGATGACGGAGACCGGCGGCGGGCAATGGTCGGCGCGCCTGTGCGCGCTGGCCGGCATCGATCCGGCTCTCATGCCGCCGATCCGCCCGTCCGCCGAGATCGCCGGCCGGCTGACGGCCAAGGCGGCCGAAGCGACGGGGCTCGCAGCGGGAACGCCGGTGGCGACCGGTGCCGGGGACGTGGCGGCGCTGGCCGTCGGCTGCGGCATCGTTGAAACCGGGCGCATCGCGATCACGCTGGGCACGGCCGGCCATGTGGTGGCCGAGGCGACGGCGCCGCGCCCGATGCCGGATGCGGGCCTCTGGCAAATCCCGCACGGCGTGTTCGGCCGGCAATTGTGGCTCGGCCTGATCATGAGCGGCGGGCTGAGCCTGTCCTGGTTCCGCTCCGTCCTGGCCCATGACGCGCCGCCCGACTTTAAAACGCTCGAACGGCTCGCCGCGGGCGTTCCCGCCGGATCGGACGGCGCGACCTTCCTTCCCTTTCTGGAAGGCGCGGCGACACCCTATAACCGGCCTGACGCGCGGGGCGCCTTTCTTGGGCTGTCATCGGCGCATCGCACGGGCCATATGGTCCGCGCGGTGATGGAGGGCGTGGCGTTCAACGCGCGGCAATGCGTCGAGGCAATCGAGGCGGCGGGCGCGGAAGGCCGGGACATCCGATTGGCGGAAGGCGGGGCCCAGTCGCCGCTGTGGTGCCAGATCATCGCGGACACGCTCAATCGACCCGTGCAACTGATCGTCGAGCGCGACACATCGGCGGCGGGCGCCGCGATCCTCGGTCAGGCGGCGGTGACCGGCGCGCCGGTCGGCGAGATCGCGCAAGCGATGGTCGCCATCGGCCGCCTGTTCGAGCCCGAGGCGGACCGCGTCACCACGCTCGACGATGCCTATCGGCGCTATCGGGCCGCGTGCGCCGACCTCATCGCCAGATGATGTCCTGAAGCATGCTCAAAATCAAAGAGTTGGAGCATTGCGCGTGAAACGGAGATCACGAGAAATGCTCCAGGTGTGCTGCCTCAACAGGTTGTCCTTGTTTAGGCTGAGGCGACTGATGGGTGGTTTTGCGTTCAGGCTGCCGTGGGGTTGGTACCAATTGTACATGTGGGTCCAGATGGGCAGATCGGCGGCGCGCTGGTCGGAGGTCCGGTAGGCACGGGCATAGGCGCATTCCCTGAAGGCGGTCTGGATGAAGCGTTCCATTGCCCGGCGGGCAATTGCGAAGCGCCGCCGAGAGGGGCCTTGCCACTGGTGCGGGGCGTGTACGGTTTGGTGCGGATATGTTTCAGGCCCAGTTCGCGGCAGGCGTGCTGGAACGCGCAGGATTTGTAGCGGCTGCCATTGTTCGTCATAACGCACTCGACCGTGGCGATCCGCCAGAACTCTCAGGCTCTCTTGACTATGTTGTACCGCTCGACGCACCGCCTCCGGTCCCCCGGGTCGGGCTTTGCCCGCCCGAGGGCAGGCTCAGTGGCGCTGCCATGGTGAATCTGGCCCATGGCGCGTCCTTCCATCCCATGGAAAATATCGCACCATCGCGTCTCATGACACGAAGGGTTTGACAGGGAGGCTGACAAGGAGTGTCGTGGGTGCCATTGCCATCGCTGAAACCTGCACGTACCCCGCATCGGCCATGCAGCTCACGCAACGCTTGGCGCGAATCGGATGGATTTCAAGCCGGCCCCCAAGTCGGCAGAGACCTTCCAAGGCTCGGTGTGTCTGGTTGCCTTGATCGCGCAACAAAAACGTTTAGTTATTGTCCCCGGCGGCAACTGTGGCCATGCGTCACGGATCGGGAATCGTTGCGCGCTTTGTTTTCAATGGGAGGAAAACGATGACTGAAAAAAACGGCAATGCTGACACCGGAAATGATGTGAGCAGACGATCTTTCCTGAGGAAGTCCGCACTGGTTGGCGGTGCGGCTGCCGGAAGCGCGCTCGCCGCTCCGGCGGTGTTGGCGCAGGCGCCGGTCGTGCTCAGAATGCAGACGTCCTGGGGCGCGACCAACATCTGGCAGGAATTTGCCCAGGACTATGCCGACCGGGTTGAGGCGATGTCAGGCGGCCGGCTGAAGGTCGACGTTCTGCCTGCCGGTGCCGTGGTCGGCGCCTTCCAGGTTCTCGACGCGGTCAATGACGGCGTTCTGGACGCGGCCCATTCGGTGCCGGTCTACTGGTACGGCAAGAACAAGGCCGCCTCGCTGTTCGGTACCGGCCCGGTGTTCGGCGGTTCTGCGGCGACCATGCTCAGCTGGTTCTACGAGGGCGGCGGCGACGAGCTGCTTCGCGAACTGATGCAGGACATCATGGGCCTTGATGTCGTCTCCTATCTGGGCTTTCCGATGCCGGCGCAACCGTTCGGCTGGTTCAAGGGCGAAGTCAACACGGTCGATGATCTGCAAGGGTTCAGATACCGCACGGTTGGCCTGGCAGCCGATCTGCTGCAGTCGATGGGCATGTCGGTGGCCCAGTTGCCCGGCGGCGAGATCGTGCCGGCCATGGAGCGCGGGGTCATCGATGCGTTCGAGTTCAACAATCCCTCGTCGGACCGCGATTTCGGCGCCCATGACGTGGCCAAGAACTACTATTTGTCGTCCTATCACCAGGCGTCGGAGAGCTTTGAGTTCCTGTTCAACACATTCTCGCTGGAAGACCTCGATCCCGACCTACAGGCGATCCTCAAACATGGGGTCGAGGCTGCCTCGACGGCCAACACGGCCAAGGCCATGCGGCGTTACTCGGCCGATCTGCGCTGGTTGCAGGACGAGGCCGGCGTGACCGTGCACCGTACCTCGTCGGAAATCCTGTCGGCGCAGATCGCCGCATGGGACGAGCTCATTCCCGGCCTTGAGGAAGATCCGTTCGCCAAGAAATGCCTCGACAGCCAGCGTGCCTGGGTCGAGCAGGTCACGTTCTATGAGCTGATGAACGCCCCCGATTACGCATTGGCCTACGAACACTACTTCCCCGGCCGCCTCAAGCTTTGATCGGCAGGCACCGCTTCTGACCCCGGCGGCGGCATTGCCGCCGGGATAACCGGTTGTTTGAGGGGGAATGTGCGTGATCGGGTTCATTCGGTTCGCCGACAGCCTGTCGGCGTGGTTCGGCAAGGCGTTTGCCTGGCTGATCATCATGATGGCTGTCGGCACCGGTTATGAGGTGTTCGTCCGCTATGTCCTGAACAACCCCACAGCGTGGGCGCTGGATGTGTCATTCATCATGTATGGCACGCTGTTCATGATGGGGGGCGCCTACACGCTGTCGCGTGGCGGTCATGTGCGCGGTGACTTCCTTTACCGGCTTTGGCAGCCGCGCACGCAGGCCAAGGTCGACCTGCTGCTTTACATCCTTTTTTTCTTTCCCGGCGTTTCGGCGTTGGTTTTCGCCGGCTGGCAATATGCCGAGCGCTCCTGGCGCTTCGGCGAGGTCTCGGTCAACAGCCCGGCCGGTGTACCGATCTACCAGTTCAAGACCATCATTTGCGCCGCCGGCATCCTGCTCTTCATTCAGGGAATCGCGCAGGTGATGCGCTGCATCCTTGCCATCGGGACCAATCAATGGCTGGAGGCTGAAGAAGACGTCTTCGAGACCGAGGATCTGCTTATCCGCGAAGCCAACTCAGCCGAGAAGGGACACAACCCATGACGGATCCGCAAGTCGCCCTGATGATGCTGGGGCTGTTCATCGCTTTCGTCTTCATGGGGTTTCCGATCGCCTTCACGCTGATGGCGATGGGGATCGGCTTCGGATATTTCGCCTATTTCGACGCGCGCCGCATGTGGCGGGACTATGACCGGCTGGGCGAGGATGCCGGTGCGTTCGACCAATGGGCGGCCTGGTTCGAGGGGTTCCTCAACAACCGGGTGTTCGACCTGTTCGTCAACCAGACCTTTTCGGTCATGTCGAACGAGATTTTGACCGCGGTGCCGCTGTTCCTCTTCATGGGCTATGTCGTGGAGCGGGCCAACATCGTCGATCGCCTGTTCACGACGCTCAACATCGCTTCGAAGAACATTCCCGGCTCGATGGGCGTGGCCGCGCTGATCACATGTGCGCTGTTCGCCACCGCAACCGGCATTGTCGGCGCGGTGGTCACGCTGATGGGTCTTTTGGCGCTGCCGGCGATGCTCAAGGCGCGCTATGATCCCTCATTTGCCAGCGGCATCATCTGCGCGGGCGGCACGCTCGGCATCCTCATTCCGCCCTCGATCATGCTGATCGTCTATGCGGCCGCCTCCAACGTGTCGATCGTGCGGCTTTATGCCGGCGCGCTGCTTCCCGGCCTTGTGTTGGTCGGGCTTTACCTGGTCTATGTCGTCGGCCGGTCGCTCTTGCAGCCATCGGCGGCGCCCAAGCCCAACGACGACGAGGTTCCTGACGTTCCGTTCGCACGGTTGGTGTTCATGATCCTGACATCGTTCCTGCCGCTGGCGTTCCTGATCCTGGCGGTGCTCGGGTCGATCCTGCTCGGCCTGGCCACGCCGACCGAGGCGGCCTCGATCGGCGCTCTGGGTTCGCTGTTGCTGGCGGCGGTCTATGGCGCGATGACCTGGGAACGGCTTCGCCAGAGCGTCTATCTGACGGTCCGCACCACCGCGATGGTGTGCTGGCTGTTCGTCGGCTCGTACATTTTCGCAGCGGTGTTCTCCTATCTGGGCGGTGAACACCTGATTTC
>NZ_CFIFWG010000026.1:0-23493 GCF_984466335.1 Roseitalea sp.
AAGCCGGAGGCCGGCAACACATTGAAATCAGATGATGGCCGCACATCGCCCGCGCTTGGTCTTTTGCGCTCCGGGCGGCGTTGCGCGCGCCTTGCCAGATCACAAAATCCCGGCGCTCAAACGATGCCAGCCAAAGACAAACCGCTCTAAGCGGTGTGCGTCTTGCGCACGTCCGAGCCGCGATAGACGCCCAGAACCCGGAAATGGTCCGAGAAGAAGCCGATCTCCTCGAAGGCCAGCTTGACGTTGGCGTCGTCGGGATGGCCCTCGATGTCGGCGTAGAACTGGGTGGCGACGAACAATCCGCCGATCTGATAGCTTTCCAGCTTGGTCATGTTGACGCCGTTGGTCGCAAAACCGCCCATCGCCTTGTAGAGCGCGGCGGGAATGTTGCGCACCCGGAAGACGAAGGTGGTGATGATCAGTTCGTCGTCGGAGCGGCGCGCGGGAATGAACGGCGCCTTGGACAGGACGACGAAGCGGGTGACGTTGTTGGCATGGTCCTCGACGTCGCGCTCGATGATGTCGAGGCCGTACATGTCGGCCGCCAGTTCGGGCGCGAGCGCGGCCATGGACGGGTCGGCGGCCTGCGAGACCAGCTTGGCGGCGCCGGCGGTATCGCCGGCGACCATCGGCTCCCACCCATTGCCGCGCACATAGTGCCGGCACTGGCCCAGCGCGTGAATGTGGCTGTGCACGGTGCGGATCGCCGCACGGTCCGTGCCCGGCAGCGCCATCAGATGAAAATGGATCGGCAGGAAATATTCGCCGACGATGTGCAGATCCGATTCCGGCAACAGGTGATGGATGTCGGCGACCCGGCCGGCGATCGTGTTCTCGATCGGGATCATGGCGAGCGACGCCTCGCCCCTGTCGACGGCGTTGAACGCATCCTCGAAGGTCGGGCACGGCATCGGCGTCATGGCCGGATACATGTTGCGGCAGGCCGTGTCGGAATTGGCGCCGGGCTCGCCCTGGAAGGCGATCAGCGTTCTTGCGTTCTCGTTCATGGGGTCGGCCTTTTGTGTCGCGCTCACGCCAAAAGCGCGCGCGCCCGCTCCAGATCGCGCGGTGTATCGACCCCGGACGGCGCGGTGTCAACAATCCGGGCATGGATGGTCATGCCCGCTTCGAGCGCGCGCAGCTGTTCGAGTCGCTCGCGCTCTTCCAGCGGCGAGGGCGCAAGGGCGACGAAACGGGCGAGCGCGGGCCGGCGCCAGGCATAGATGCCGATATGGTGGTGAAGCGGCCCCTCGCCCCAGGGCGCGGTCGCGCGGGTGAAGTAGAGCGCGTTCAGCACATTGGCGGCGACGGGCGATCCGACGATCTTGACGGTGTTGGGATCGGTCTTTTCGCCTTCGTTCGTGATCGGATTGCCCAGCGTTGCGATATCGCAGCGAGGATCGGTCAGCGGCGCCAGCGCTGCCTCGACCATCACCGGATCGATGGCCGGCAGATCGCCCTGAAGGTTCACCACCACGTCGAACGCGCCTTGCGGATCGATCCGGCCGAGCGCCTCGAACACCCGGTCCGAGCCCGACGGATGGTCGGGATCGGTCAGCACCGCGCGGTGGCCATGGACCGTGACGGCCTCGACGATCTCGGCTTCGGCCGCAGCGACCACGACATCGCCGCAGCCGGCCTCGCGCGCCCGGTCGGCCACGTGCACGACCATCGGTTTTCCGGCGATGTCGGCGAGCGGCTTGCCCGGCAGGCGCATCGAGGCCATGCGGGCCGGAATGATGATGAGGGGGGTCATGGAAGGTGCGGCCGGCGGCCGTCCGAAGTGGCAAAACGTCTCATGGGCGTTCGACCTTATACCGGTTGCAAGCCCCGGGCAAAAGACATAGGAAACCGCCACCCAGCGTGGCCCGAGAACCGCGCTCCGAAGTCTGTGACGGGACCAGAGGAAATTCATGAACTACAACATGTATGCGGGCGCGTTCCTGGCGACTGTGTTTGTCGTCATGACCGTGGGCATCGCAAGCGACGCGATCTTCTATTCCGAAACGCCCGAGCAACAGGGCTTTGCGATCATCGTCCCCGAGGCTGAGGGCGTCGCCGCGCCGGCCGAAGAAGAGGTCGACGTGCCGGTCGCCGTGCTTCTGGCGAACGCCGATCCGGCCAACGGGCCGAGCGTGTTCCGCAAGTGCCAGTCATGCCACAACATCGAGCAGGGCGCGCCGCACAAGACCGGCCCGAACCTGTGGAACATCGTCGGCAAGCAGGCCGCGCTCTACGACGATTTTCGCTATTCGAACGCCATGCTGGCCTATGCCGGGGACGGCGCGGTCTGGGACTTCGAGGCGCTCAACAATTTTCTGAAGGCGCCGGACGAGTATATCGACGACACCTCGATGCGCTTTGCCGGCCTGCGCCGCGATGGCGAGCGCGCCGATCTGATCGCCTGGCTCGCCACCCAGCACGATACGCCCGTGCCGTTGCCCGCGCCCGAGGCGGCGCCGGCCGAGGAAGCGGCCGCCGAAGGCGGGGCGCTGGCGACCGAATAGCGGCCATCTGACGCGGAATTGAGCGTTTTCGGCCCGGTTTCCGGCGGGCCGCGTGCCGTTTGGGGCTTTGAATCGCCGCAAATGCCTCTACTCTGATCGACGGGGCGCACAATGGCGGGCGATGGTCGGCCGGTGGGTTCCGACGCAGCGTCCGTGGAGGCAGGCCAGTGACAGTTCGACCGGGGTTTTCAGTGGCTTTTGCGGTTGTGCTCGCGCTTGCGATGCTCGGGGGCCAGGCATTGCCGTCCGATGCCCGCGCCCAGCAGGCCGCCGAACCGCAATGGCTGCACGCGACCGCACTCGTCGGAGAACCGAAATACCCCGCCGGTTTCGCCCATTTCGACTATGTGAACCCCGCGGCGCCCAAGGGCGGCACGCTGCGCCTTTCGGCCACCGGCTCGTTCGATACGCTCAACCCCATCCTGCCGCGCGGCGAGACCGCCGCCGGGCTGGGACTGGTCCACGAGACGCTGATGACCTCGTCCATGGACGAGATTTCGACGATGTACGGCCTTCTGGCCGAGGCGCTGCGCTATCCGGACGATTACGCCTGGGTCGAATATCGCTTGCGCGAGGGCGCGCGCTGGCATGACGGCGAACCGGTCACGGCCGACGATGTGGTCTGGTCGTTCAATGCCCAGATCGACAACAACCCCACCTTGCGGTTCTACTATCAGCATGTGACGGCGGCCGAGGCGCTCGATGCGCGCACGATCCGCTTCACCTTCGACGGGACCGGCAATAAGGAACTGCCGCATATCGTCGGCCAGTTGCTGGTGATGCCGCGACACTGGTGGACGGGAACCGACGCGGACGGCAATGCGCGCGACATCACCGCGACCACGCTGGAGCCGCCGCTCGGCTCGGGCCCCTATCGCATCACCGACGTGAACCCGGGATCGACCCTGACGTTCGAGCGGGTGCACGACCATTGGAGCGCGACTCTTCCAGCGAACGTCGGCACGGACAATTTCGATCAGGTCCGCTATCTTTATTTCCTCGACCGCGACGTGCAGTTCCAGGCTTTCCTGGCCGGCGAATTCGACTATTGGCGCGAGAACGTCGCGCGGCGCTGGGCGGAAGCCTATGACGTGCCGGCCGTCCATGACGGCCATATCGTGCGCGAGATCCTGCCCAATGCGAACCGCGACAATGGCGAGATGACCGGCTTCATCCCCAATCTGCGGCGCGACAAGTTCGCCGATCCGCGCGTGCGGCGCGCGCTCAACCTGGCCTTCGACTATGAAACGCTCAACGAAACGATCTTCTACAATTTCTACGAGCGGATCGATTCCTACTTTTTCGGCACCGACCTCGCCCATTCGGGCGTGCCCGAGGGGCGCGAACTGGAAATCCTCGAACAGGTGCGCGACCTGGTGCCCGCCTCGGTCTTCGAGGGCGAATATGTCAATCCGGTCGGCGGCAGCCAGCAGGCGCTGCGCGCCAATCTGCGCGAGGCGATCGACCTGTTCCGCCAGGCGGGCTTCGCGTTGCGCGACGGCCGCATGGTCGATGCCGAAACCGGCCAGCCCTTCACCATCGAACTGGTCAACGGACAGCCCTCGCTTGAACGCATCTTCCTGCCCTATGCCGAGGATCTGCGGCAGATCGGCGTCGAACTGAGCGTGCGCACGGTCGACCGTTCGCAGTTCATCACGCGCGTGCACAGCCGCGATTTCGACATGATCTATACCGGCTGGGACCAGTCGCTGTCGCCCGGCAACGAGCAGTTCGACTTCTTCGGCTCGCGGTCGGCCGATCGCGAGGCTTCGCGCAACTATGGTGGCATTGCCGATCCGGGCGTCGACGCGCTGATCGAAAAGGTCGTCTTCGCCGCAGATCGCGACGAGCTGATCGCCGCCACCCGCGCGCTCGACCGGGTGCTGATGCACAATGATTTCGTCATCCCCGGCTACGCGCTGCGCGAAACCTGGATCGCCTATTGGAACCGGTTCGCCCACCCCGATCCGCTGCCCTACTACTCGATCGGTTTTCCGACCGTGTGGTGGTACGACGCCGAACGGGCGGCGGCGATCCGATGATCGTCGACCGGCGCCGCTTTCTCGCCGTCGCCGCCGGCGGCATGGTCGCCTCGGCGGCGTTCCCGAAGCCGTCGCTGGCCCTCAACCCGCCCGGCCGGCCGCTGCACGGCCTTTCGGCCTTCGGCGACCTGAAATATCCCGCCGGCTTTGCGATCTTCGACTATGCCAATGCCGATGCGCCGGGCGGCGGCGTCTTCAACTTCCAGCCTTGGTACTGGATCTACAATCAGAACGTGCAAACCTTCAACACGCTCAACACTTTCGTGCGCCGCGGCGACGCGCCGCCGCGCATGGAGATGTGCTTCGATTCGCTGATGGCTTCGTCCCATGACGAGCCGGACGCGGTCTATGGGCACGTGGCCGAGACGGTGACGATCTCCGAAGACGGCAACCGCTACACGTTCGCCCTGCGCGACATTGCGCGCTACCATGACGGCACGCCGATCACCGCCGACGACGTCAAATTCTCCTACGACACCATAAGGGCGGAAGGGCACCCGGAGCTGGCGCTGCCGCTGAGGCCGCTCGCCGAGGTCGTCATCGAGGATGCGCGCACCGTCGCGCTGGTCTTCGACGGCACGCAGTCCGCCCAGGCGATCCTGACGATCGCCTCGGCCTATCCGATCCTGTCCAAGGCGTATTATGCCGAAAGGGCGTTCGACGAGGCGACGCTGGAGCCCCCGCTCGGCTCGGGTCCCTACAGGGTGGGGCGCTTCAACGCCGGCGGCTTCATCGAGTTCGAGCGCGTCGATGACTATTGGGGCCGTCAGATCGGCACCGGCGCGGGACAGAACCATTTCCGGACGATCCGTATCGAGTTCTATGCCGAACGGCAGGCCGGCTTCGAAGCCTTCAAGAAGGGCGAGGTGACGTGGCGGCGCGAGTTCACCTCCAAGACCTGGGCGACCGAATATGATTTCCCCGCCATCGAGGACGGCAGGGTGGTCCGGGCGCTGTTTCCGGTCAACAGGCGCCCGTCCATGCAAGCCTGGACATTGAACCAGCGCCGCGAACGCTTCAGGGACCGCCGGGTGCGCGATGCGATCGGCCTTTGCTTCGATTTCGAATGGACCAACCAGAAGCTGTTCTACGGCCTCTACCAGCGCAGCCAGTCGCTGTTCAGCGGATCGCAATACGAGGCTACAGGGCTTCCCGATGAGGCCGAACTGGCGCTGATCGCGCGGCTGGGGGACGAGCACGCCTTTCCCGAGGGGATCATGGAGCCGGCCTATGTGCAACCGGCCGCCGACGGGTCCGGCCGCGACCGCGCGCGGCTGCGCGAGGCGACCGGGCTGCTCAACGCGGCGGGCTGGACCGTCGGCGAAGGCGGATTGCTGCGCAACGCGGCGGGCGAGAGCCTGGACGTCGAGTTCCTGATCCGCGCCTCGGTGTTCGAGCGCATCTACGGCCCGTTCGTCGAGGTGATGCGCATGGTCGGCATCAATGCGGGCCTGCGGCTGGTCGATCCGGCGCAGTACCAGGCCCGGACCACAGGGTTCGATTTCGACATGGCCGGGCTGGCCGTGAGCTGGACGCCGACGCCGCCGGCCAGCGGGCTTGAGACGGTGCTCGGTTCGGCGTCGGCCGATGTGCCCGGTTCGCGCAACTGGGCGGGCGTGGCCGATCCGCTTGTCGACGCGCTGATCGAAGAGGTTGGCCAAGCCAGGACGCGCGCCGAGCACGAGACCGCCATGCGCGTGCTCGACCGGGTGTTGCGTTTGCGCCGCGACTGGATACCCAATTGGACCTCGGCGAATCAGTTCATCGCCTATTGGGACATGTATGGTTTCGACGAGCAGCCCGACTATTACTGGCCGGTCGAAGCGCTGTGGTGGTTCGACGAGGACAAGGCGAGGGCGATTGGCAGAGCATAGCGCGGCCATCATGTCGTCATTCGGGACCTCGGGCTTGAACCTGCGAGCGGGCGCGTAGCCATGGGTGCCTATATCCTCCGCCGCCTTGTGCTGATGATCCCGACCATCTTCGGGATCATGGCGATCTCGTTCATCGTCGTTCAGTTTGCGCCCGGCGGCCCGGTCGAGCAGGTGATCGCGCAACTGACCGGCCAGGGGGGCGACGCCACCGAACGCTTCACCGGCGGCGGCGGCGAACTGGCCGGCGAGGATTTCGGCGAGAGTTTCGAGGGCGGCGCGGTCACTTCGCGCTACAGGGGCGCGCAGGGGCTCGATCCCGAATTCATCGCCGATCTCGAACGCCAGTTCGGCTTCGACCGGCCGCCGCTCGAACGGTTCGGCATGATGCTGTGGGACTATCTGCGGTTCGACTTCGGCGAGAGCTATTTCCGCGACATCGCCGTCATCGACCTGATCGTCGAGAAGATGCCGGTCTCGATCTCGCTCGGGCTGTGGATCACGCTCATCTCCTATGCGATCTCGATCCCGCTGGGCATCCGCAAGGCCGTCACCGACGGCTCGCGCTTCGATGTGTGGACGTCGGGCGTGATCATCGTCGCCTATGCGATCCCCGGCTTCCTGTTCGCGATCCTTCTGATCGTCCTGTTCGCCGGCGGCTCGTTCTTCGACTGGTTCCCGCTGCGCGGGCTCGTCTCGGACGATTGGTCCGAACTGAGCTGGCCCGAGCGCATCGTCGACTATTTCTGGCACCTGACGCTGCCGCTGACGGCCATGGTGCTGTCGGCGTTCGCCACCACCACGCTTTTGACCAAGAACTCGTTCCTGGACGAGATCCGCAAGCAATATGTGATCACCGCGCGCGCCAAGGGGCTGACCGGCCGGCAGGTGCTCTACGGCCATGTGTTCCGCAACGCGATGCTGATCATCATCGCCGGCTTTCCGGCCGCCTTCATCTCGGCCTTCTTCACCGGCTCGCTTCTGATCGAGACCATCTTCTCGCTGGACGGGCTGGGCCTGCTCGGCTTCACCTCGGTCGTCAATCGCGACTATCCGGTCGTGTTCGCCACGCTCTACATCTTCTCGCTGATGGGCCTTCTGGTGGGGCTTTTGTCGGACCTGATGTATACGTGGATCGACCCGCGCATCGATTTCGATCGGCGGGAGGTCTGACATGGATCAGACCGTCGGCAAGCCAGCCTTTCCGGCCGAAGGCCGCCCGGCGCGCCTGCGCCTTGCGCTGTCGCCGCTCAACCGGCGCCGCTGGCAGAACTTCAGGGCCAACCGGCGCGGCTACTGGTCGCTGTGGATATTCCTCGTGCTCTTCGTCTTGACGCTGGGCGCCGAATTCATCGCCAATGACCGGCCGATCCTCGTCATGTACAAGGGTGAACTGCTGACGCCGGTCTTCGTCAACTATCCCGAGGAGAAGTTCGGTGGGTTCCTGGCGCGCACCGACTATACCGACCCGTTCATCCAGGACGAGATCGACGCGCATGGCTGGATGCTCTGGCCGCCGATCCGCTACTCCTATCGCACCGTGAACAAGGAGGTGCCAACGACCGCGCCGTCAAAGCCCGCCTTCCTGTTCGACGGCCGCGCGGAACTGTGCGCCCGCTATCCGGGTGGCGCGGACGATCCCAACTGCCACTGGGGCAATTTCAACTGGCTGGGCACGGACGACCAGGCCCGCGACGTGGTGGCGCGGATCATCTACGGCTTCCGCGTCTCGGTCCTGTTCGGGCTGATCCTGACCGCGGCCTCGGCGGTGATCGGCGTCACCGCCGGCGCGATCCAGGGCTATTTCGGCGGCTGGACGGACCTCGTCTTCCAGCGGGTGATCGAAGTCTGGTCGTCCATTCCGGTCCTTTACATTCTCTTGATCATGGCCGCCGTGCTGCCGCCGGGCTTCTGGGTGCTGCTCGGCATCATGCTGGTCTTCTCATGGGTCGGGTTCGTGGGCGTGGTGCGGGCCGAATTCCTGCGCGCGCGCAACTTCGAATATGTCAACGCGGCGCGCGCGCTCGGCGTGCCCAACCGCATCATCATGTTCCGCCACCTTCTGCCCAACGCGATGGTCGCGACGCTGACCTTCCTGCCCTTCATCCTGAACGGCTCGATCACCACGCTCACCTCGCTCGATTTCCTCGGCTTCGGCCTGCCGCCGGGCTCGGCCTCGCTGGGCGAACTGATCCTTCAGGGCAAGAACAACCTCCAAGCGCCATGGCTGGGCTTCTCCGGCTTCATCGTCATCTCGGTGATGCTGTCGCTTTTGATCTTCATCGGCGAGGCGACGCGCGACGCCTTCGATCCCAGGAAGACGTTTGGGTGAAGGTCATCAAGCTCTATATTTGGTGCTACGCTTCGGAAATGAAGGGCTGATGAGATGGGAATTGTCACGAAACGACACTATGCAGCATCGAAACTCCCCGATGATTTGCGCGAAGGGATTCCAGAAGATGCCTTGGTGAGCGTAACCGTGGCGGAGGAAAGACCGACGCTCCTTTCGGCGCATGAACTGGAAACGCAAATCGAAGCGGCTCAGGAAGGCCGGCGGGAACGGGTTGCCATTGACGAGGCGGTTGATCGAATCCGAAACCTTCGCAACGAGTGGGACGATTGATGCCGGATGTCCGTCGCCTTTACCTCGATACCAACATTTTCATCGCGCTTGGAGAAGGCGGCGGCGACCTTGGGCGATTGCTCATCGAATTGATCGCGCAGCAGATGCCCAACGAGCCATTGTTCTTGTGCACGAGCGAGTTGGCACTTGCCGAACTTCTGGTGCGCCCCTATCGAACCGGCGACGAAGGACTCATACAGCTGTACGACAATTGGATCGTCCAAGGCAGTTCTTGGCTGGACGTCGGGCCGGCGACACGAGACGTGCTCTGGTCAGCCGCATTGATCAGGCAGGACCAAACCGCGATCAAATTGCCCGACGCGATTCACATAGCGACTGCAATCGGCTTTGAGTGCAGCCACCTGCTCACGGCCGATACCGGAATCCCCAAGACCATCCGGATTGAGCATGAGCGTTGGGGTTGGAAGCGGATATCGGCCCCCTTGCACACGTTGCGGCCAGATGAGGATACGTTGCGATCCATCATCAGCGGACGCGCGCAGGCATGACCGAACCACTTCTCTCCGTCCGCGATCTTTCGGTCACCTTCACGCAAGGCGGCAACACGACCCAAGCGGTGCGGCACATCTCGTTCGACATCGCGCCGCGCGAGACGGTGGCGCTGGTTGGCGAGAGCGGCTCGGGCAAGTCGGTGTCCGCGCTGTCGGTGCTGAAGCTGCTGCAATATCCGGCCGCCGCGCACCCCTCGGGCGAGATCCGGTTCGGCGGCATCGATCTGCTGGCGGCGTCGGAAACGGAATTGCGCCGCGTGCGCGGCAACCAGATCGCGATGATCTTCCAGGAGCCGATGACCTCGCTCAACCCGCTGCACACGATCGAAAAACAGGTTGGCGAGGTGCTGCGGCTGCACCAGGGCATGGGCGAGGCGGCGCAGCGCGGCCGCACGCTCGAACTGCTCGATCAGGTCGGCATCCGCGATCCGCAAAAGCGGCTCGGGGCCTATCCGCACCAGCTTTCGGGCGGGCAGCGCCAGCGCGTGATGATCGCCATGGCGCTCGCCAACACGCCAAGGCTGCTGATCGCCGACGAGCCGACCACCGCGCTCGACGTGACCGTGCAGGCGCAGATCCTGGAACTTCTGGACGATCTCAAGCGCGCCCGCGACATGTCGATGCTGTTCATCACCCACGATCTGGGCATCGTGCGGCGCATTGCCGACCGGGTCTGCGTGATGACGAAAGGCGAGATCGTCGAAGCCGGGCCGACGCGGGACATTTTCGAGGCCCCGCAACACGCCTATACGCGCCACCTTCTGGCGGCCGAGCCCAAGGGCCGGCCGCCGGCGGCGAACGACGACGCGCCCGTCATCATGCAAGGCGATGCGGTCAGGGTCTGGTTCCCGATCAGGAAGGGCTTCCTGCGCCGCACCGTCGACCATGTGAAGGCCGTAGACGGGATCGACGTCACCGTGCGCGCCGGCCAGACCTTGGGCGTGGTCGGCGAGAGCGGGTCCGGAAAGACGACGCTCGGGCTCGCCCTTTCGCGGCTGATCGGCTCGGACGGCGGCATCCGCTTTGCGGGCGATGCGATCGATACGCGTTCGTTCCGGCGGATGCGGCCGCTGCGCAAGGATATGCAGGTCGTCTTCCAGGACCCCTACGGCTCGCTGAGCCCGCGCATGTCGGTCGCCGAGATCGTCGCCGAGGGCCTCGCCATCCACGAGCCGGCCCTTTCGCCGGAGCGGCGCGACGCGCGCGTCGTCGAAGCGCTCGAAGAGGTCGGGCTCGATCCGGCGACGCGCTTCCGCTACCCGCACGAATTCTCCGGCGGCCAGCGCCAGCGCATCGCGATCGCCCGCGCCATGGTGCTCAAGCCGAAGTTCATCATGCTGGACGAGCCGACCTCGGCGCTGGACATGAACGTGCAGGCCCAGGTCGTCGACCTGTTGCGCGACCTGCAGAAGCGACACGATCTGGCCTATCTGTTCATCAGCCACGATCTGAAGGTGGTGCGGGCGCTGGCCAATCACGTCATCGTCATGCGCAACGGCGTCATTGTCGAGCAGGGAGCGGCCGAGGCCATTTTCGAAACGCCGAAAACCGACTACACAAGGGCCCTCATGGCGGCCGCCTTCGACATCAAGACGAGCATTGCCGGCGCCGTCAGCCAATAGTATCGGTAAGCGAGTACGCACCATGGCCAATCACGGCACGATCCTTTTGTCCGTCACCGGTTTCGATCCGGCCATCTGGGCGGAGGAAATCAAGCGCGCGGCGCCGGACCGTCCCGTCGTCACCGAATCCGACGGCCCCGAGGATGCGTCGATCCGCTATGCCGTCGTCTGGAAGCAGCGGCCGGGCGTCCTCAGACGCCTGCCGAACCTGGCGGCCATCTTCTCGATCGGCGCGGGCGTCGACCACATCTTCGCCGATCCCTACGTGCCCGAAGTGCCGATCGTGCGGGCCGTCGCCGACGATCTGACCGAGCGGATGAGTGAGTATGTGGTCTGGCAGGTGCTCGACCATCACCGCAAGGGGCCGCGCTACCGGCGCCAGCAGGCCGAAAAGCTCTGGAGCGAGGACAGGATGCAGCCGGCGGCCGGCGATGTGACGGTGGGCATTCTGGGGCTCGGCGTCCTTGGAAGGGACGCCGCCGCCAAGCTCGGAGCGCTCGGCTTCAACGTCGCCGGCTGGAGCCGGACGGCGAAGTCTGTCGAGGGCGTCGAAACCTATGCGGGCGATGCGGGCCTGGAGGGTGTCCTGTCCGTCAGCGACATCGTCGTGTGCCTTTTGCCGCTGACGCCGAAGACGCAAGGCATCCTCGCAAAGCCCCTGTTCGCGAAGATGAAGCGGCGCGGGCCGCTGGGGCCTGCCATGCTGATCAATGCCGGCCGCGGCGACCTGCAAAACGAGGCCGACATCCTGGCGGCGCTTGAAAGTGGCTGGCTGGGGGCGGCCAGCCTCGACGTGTTCCAGACCGAGCCGCTTGCCGAGGCGAGCCCGCTGTGGAGCCATCCGCGCGTAACGATCACCCCGCACGCGGCCGCAACGTCCGTGCCCGCCGCCCTGGTCCCGCCCATGATCGCGCAGATGGACGGGTTCGAGCGCGGCGAACCTCTGACAAACCTGGTCGATCGCGACGCCGGCTATTGATCGGCTCAGGGACGGCGGAAGCGCGTCGGCGCGCCATAAAGCGATGCGATGCGGCCGATGGCCCGATCGAGCGGCTCGGCGGCGACGTCCATCGTATGGGCGTTGGCATGCAGCAGCGTCCCGGCATCGCCCATGATGCCCACATGGCCCTTCCAGAACACCAGATCGCCGCGCTTGAGCCCCTCCGCCGGATCGATCGGCACGCCCAGTTCGGCTTCCTGCATGTCGCTGTCGCGCGGCGCGGCGCGGCCCGCCATGAGCATGGCCAGTTGCACCAGGCCGGAACAGTCGATGCCGAAGGCCGACCGGCCGCCCCACAGATAGGGCGTGCCCACAAGGTCCTCGGCGACCGCCACGAAATCGGCCTCGGGCGCGTCGACCCGGGCCAGATGGGCGGCGATGGACCATGTGCCGTCGGCGAGCCTGGCGTAGCGTACGTTCCGGTGCGTCTGCCCGGCCTTCACAGCGACCAGGGCACCGAGCGGGAGCGCCGTCATGGCGGCTTTCTTCAGGTCCGGTGCGGCATAGGCGAATGTGCGCGGCACGGCCACGCGATGGGTGGGTTTTTCGCCATGGCCGGCCACCTCAAGCGCGCCGTCGGGCACATAGCCGACATAGCCGTCGCGATCGGCCTGCGCCCAGCTCCACCCCTGATCGGTGTCGAACACCCGCACCGTCTCGCCGAGCAGAAGCTGCGTGCCAAGCGCCGCCCGCGGCGACGGCCCGGTGCGCATATCGGCCACCGGCGCGACGACGGCGCGCAACACGCCGTCGGCAAAGCGCGGCGCCTCGATCCGGCCACGCAAGCGGCGGTCGGCCAGATCGCGGCGAAACGCGTTGAGACGGGGATCGAGCGGCCGGCCGCTCACGTCGGCAGATCCCGCGCCCTGGCGATAACGACATCGGCGAGCCTTTCCAGATAGAGCGCGCCCTCGACCGTGCGCGCGATGACGACATTGCGCCGGTCGCGGGGGTCGCGATGCCGGCTGACGAGCTTCATCGCGCCCATCGTGTCGAGCGCCCGGGTGATCACCGGCTTGGTCACGCCCAGATGCGCCGCAAGGCCGCGCACCGTGTGCGGCGGCGGATCGAGATAGATCGTCAGCAAAATCGCCGCCTGCCGCGTGGTCAGGTCGGGCGCGCTGTCGCGCACTTCGGCGAGCGATACCTGGTGCCACAGGGCAAGCGCCTGGCTGGGCCTGAGAATGACCGTCATGGGACGCTGGCTGCGCAAACGTTTCGGAACCGTATCAATAACCCGTCCGATGAGCGGCACGCAAGCGCATCAAGGCGCGCCGTAGCGCTTTTCAAGCATGGCGTAGACGGCGCGAACCGCCTGCGCCTCGCCGCCGGCCGGCGCGTGCGGCTTGGGCTTGGGGTTCCAGGCGAACATGTCGAAATGGACCCAGCGACGGTCCCCGGACACGAACTTGTGCAGGAACAGGGCGGCGGTGACCGAGCCCGCAAAGCCGTCCGTGGTCACGTTGGCGCAATCGGCGACGGTCGATGCCAGATTGCGCGCGTAGGGCTGCCAGAGCGGCATGCGCCAGAGCGGATCGCGGACCGTCCGGGAGGCGGCGGTCAGTTGCGCGGCCAAGGCATCGTCTTCGGTATAGAACGGCACGACATCGGGCCCGAGCGCGACGCGCGCCGCCCCGGTCAGCGTCGCCATGTCGATGATCAGGTCGGGTTCATCCTCGTCGGCCAGCGCCAGCGCATCTGCGAGGATAAGACGGCCTTCTGCGTCGGTATGGCCAATCTCGACGGTGATGCCCTTGCGGGTCGGATAGACGTCGCCGGGGCGGAAGGCGTTTCCGGCGATGGCGTTCTCGACGGCCGGGATCAGAACGCGCAGGCGCACATCGAGCCCCAGGCGCATGATCAGGGCGGCAAGGCCGATCACGCTGGCCGCGCCGCCCATGTCCTTTTTCATGTTGCGCATCGAAGCGGAGGGCTTGATCCCGAGACCGCCCGTATCGAAGGACACGCCCTTGCCGACCAGGGTCAGCTTCGGCGCCTCCTTGCGGCCCCACCTCATGTCGAGCAGGCGCGGCGGGATCGCCGCCGCCCGGCCCACGGCATGAATCATGGGCAGCCTGCCGGCGAGCAAACCGTCGCCGACGATCGCGCGGACCTGCGCCTTGTGACGGCCGGCCAGCGCGCGCAGGGCGGTCTCCATCGCGTCGGGCCCCATGTCGTTGGCCGGCGTGTTGACGAGATCGCGCGTCAGCGAGACGGCCTCTATCATCGCCGCGAGCCTTGCCCGGTCGATGCTTTCGTCCGGCACAAGGCGCACGTTCCGGGCGGGCCGCGACCGGTAGCGGTCGAAACGATAGGCGCCCAGAGCGAAGCCGAGCGTTGCCAGGGCGATGTCGGTCGCCTCGGGATTGGCGATGCGCCAGTCGCCGGCGGGCAGCTTGCCCGCAAGCGCGCCAAGAGCCAGCGGATCGGCCGGCGTTCCCAATGCGATCGCGGCCGCCGCGGGCGTCTGGCCGTCGGCGCCGGGCACGAGCGCGACGGCGCCGGCATCGGGCTCGAAGCCGGTCGCTCCGAGCCAGCCGGTCACAGCGTCCGGCACCTTGACGCCGCCCTTGCCGGCCCCATCGGCGGCATGGCGGCCGACGATCCAAACCGGCAAGGCCGCCTGGCGGCTGGAATCGGGGGCCAGCATATCGCTTGTCTCGACCATGATCTCCTCGGCTCGTACGGATTAACCAAGCGTTAGGGTTAACAGACTATCGCTGGTTAACAGAGGTTAATGCGGGGTTATGCCGGGCTTTTTGGCCCGCGCGGGTGTCCCTTTCAAGGAGTGTGACCATGATCACGCTTTCAGGCCCGCGCCACCCGGCGCGCTCGGCGCGCCTGGCGGCGGCACTGGTCGCGGCCACGCTGCTTGCCGGCTGCGCAAACAACGGCCTGACGACCGGTTCGGTCAACCCGTCCTCTTCTTCCGGGCCGATCGCGCACATGTCCGGGATCGAGTTGCGCTCGGTGCTGGCGAGCCACCGGAAACGCTACGAGCGCAACCCCGACGACAAGGGCATCGCCATCGCCTATGCGTCGATGCTTCGAATGAATGGCAATGACGAGCAGGCGCTGGCCGTCATGCGCAAGGCGGCGATCACCCATTCGCGCGACAAGGTCGTCCTGGCCGCATACGGCAAGGCGCTGGCCGGCGCCGGCCAGTTCACGGCGGCGCTTGACGCGATCCAGCGCGCGCAGGATCCGACGCGGCCCGACTGGCAGTTGCTGTCGGCGGAAGGGGCGATCCACGACCAGACCGGTCGGCCCGAGCAAGCGCGGCAGCGCTACGAGCGAGCGCTCGAACTGGCGCCGAACGAGCCGTCCGTTTTGTCGAACCTTGCCATGAGCCACCTGCTTCAGGGCGACCTTTCGAAAGCGGAGAGCCATTTGCGCACAGCCACTCGGCAACCGGGCGCGGACAGCCGCGTGCGCCAGAACCTGGCGCTGGTCGTCGGCCTCCAGGGGCGGTTCGCCGAAGCCGAGCAGATCGCCCGCCGCGAACTGCCGCCGGAACAGGCCGAGACCAACATCGCCTATATCCGCCAGATGCTGGCCCAGCAGAACGCCTGGAACCTGATCAAGGAAGAAGACAGGCGGAACGCGGCCGATTGAACGCCCGGTCCCGCGCGGCGGTGGCGTTGGAGCGCTTTGGCTTTTCGCTGAATCGCTCAAGCGCCCCTGGCGTTTGTTTGGCCGCAATTGCCGAAGCGAAAGCGGTTCCCGCCCCGGATCGGGTCCGGAGCAGGCATTGCGCTGGACCTAGATGTTTAGTCCCGGCATTTGGTGGAGCGGATTAAGCATCTAGCGCGGCGCGCGCTTGGCCAGGATGCGCTGCAGGGTGCGCCGGTGCATGTTGAGCCGCCGCGCGGTCTCGGACACGTTGCGGTCGCACATCTCGTAGACGCGCTGGATGTGTTCCCAGCGCACCCGGTCGGCCGACATGGGGTTCTCGGGCGGCGGCGGCGTCTGGTCCGGAGCCGCCGTCAGCGCGTTATAGACATCGTCGGCGTCGGCCGGCTTGGCCAGATAATCGGTCGCGCCCAGCTTGACCGCGTTGACGGCCGTGGCGATGTTGCCGTAGCCGGTCAGCACGATCGCGCGGGCGTCGGGCCGCCTGGCTTGCAGCGCCTTGATCACCTCCAGGCCGTTGCCGTCTTCAAGCCGCATGTCGACCACCGCATAGGCGGGCGGCGCCTCGCCGACCTTGGCAAGGCCGTCGGTGACCGATTCGGCGATTTCGACGGTGAATCCGCGCGCCTCCATGGCGCGACCGAGGCGGCGCAGGAACGGCGCGTCGTCATCGACGAGCAGGAGCGTCGCGTCGGGGCCGGGTCCGGGGCCTGCCGCCGCGCCGGGGGCGGTCTCTTCTTGCAGTGCCATCGTCACAATCCTTTCATTTGCTTCTACGCCGGATCGGCCTCGATGGATGAGCGTGGCCAGCGAACGGTGACGGCCGCCCCGGCATCGGGCCGGCCGCCATTGCGGAACCGTACGGTCGCGCCGCTGCGTTCGAGCAGCGTCTTGGCGATGAAGATGCCAAGGCCGAGACCGGGGCCGCTCTTGCGGCTGCGCACGACGGACCGCGACGCGCCAAGGTCGGGCTCGCCGAGCCTTTCGATCTGGTCGCCGGGGAAGCCCGGCCCGTCGTCGACGATCTCGATGCGCACCCCGTCGTCGGACCAGTCAAGGCCGATGCGGACGTGGTCGCGGGCGAAATCGACCGCGTTCTCGACCAGATTGCCGAGCCCGTGAAGGATACCCGGATTGCGCCGCACGACCGGCTCGGGCGTGCCGTTCCCCTCATGGCTTGTCGTGATCTGGACGCCGAACTCGCGATGCGGGTCGGCCACCTCCTCGATCATCTCGCGCAGGGACATGCGCGAGATCATGTCCTCGGGCGTGGTGTTGAGCGTGGACAGGCGCGACAGGATCTCGCGGCAGCGATCGGCCTGGGCGCGCAGGAGGCGGACATCCTCCTTCAGCGGATCGTCGTCGTCGGTCGCGCGGTCCATCTCCTTGGACACGAGCGAGATGGTGGCGAGCGGAGTGCCCAGTTCGTGCGCCGCCGCCGCGGCCAGACCGTCGAGCGCCGACAGATGCTGTTCGCGCTGGAGAACCAGTTCGGTCGCCGAAAGCGCATCGGCGAGGCTGCGTGCCTCGTCGGCGACGCGGTAGACGTAGAAGGCGGTGAAGGCCACCGTCGAAAGCACGGACGCCCACATGCCGGCGACGAAGATGAACGGAATGTCGAGCGGCACGTCCGCATACCAGGGCAGCGGCAGGTGGGTGAAGACGAGGACGCTCGCGGCGGCGACGACGACGATGCCCAAAAGTGCCGTATAGCGGGCAGGCAGCGTGGCCGCCGAGATGATCACCGGCACGATCAGCAGGACCGAGAAGGGATTTTCAAGCCCGCCGGTCATGAACAGCAGCGCGGCGAGCTGTGCGATGTCGAAGGCCAGCACCGAGAAGACGGCCAGCGGATCGAGCCGCCGGTTGGCCGGAAAGTACCAGGTCAGGACCACGTTGAGCGCGGCCGACACGGCGATCAGCGCAAAGCAGGCGATGACCGGGAACGCAAAGCCCAGCCACGCGGCGACGAAGGTTACGGCCGCGCTCTGGCCGAACACGGCGATCCAGCGCGTGTTGGTGAGCGTCGACATGCGCAGCCGGCGGCGTTCGAAGCGCTCGCCCATGCCGACCGGGTATCGTGCGACCTGCTGATCCATGCCCGCCTATATGGCGCCGGTCGGCTCGTTTCGCCAGTTTGAAGCGGTTCGGGTCAGCGCGGCTTGGCGCGGCGTGTCGGCGTGGCCCTTGTGGGGTCCGCCGGCCAGGCATGTTTGGGGTAGCGGCCGCGCATGTCGGCCCGGACATCGGACCAGGAGCCGCCCCAGAAGGCGGGCAGGTCGGCCGTGCGCTGGATCGGCCGCCTGGCCGGCGAGACAAGTTCGAGCAGGACCGGGACGGTGCCGTCGAGCACGGCGGGATGTTCGGCCAGCCCGAACAGTTCCTGCACGCGCACGGCAAGCTCCGGCGCGGCCCCGTCGGGCGGATAGGTCATCGGCAGGCGCGACCCCGTCGGCATCGTCAGGTGGCCCGGCGCCAGCCGGTTCAGATCGGCGCGCCGTTCGGGACCGGCCATCAGCATGAGCGCATCGGACAAGGCCACGTCCGCCAGGCTGGTCCTGCCCGCGAGAAACGGGGCGAGCCAGGCATCGAGCCCGTCGCGCAGCGCCCGGTCGCAGACGTCGGGCCATGGCGCGCCACGCCGCGCATGGAGCCAGGCAAGGCGCGCGCGCAGACCGCTGGAAGCCTTGTCCCATGGCAGAACGCGGAGACCGTGCTTGCGCACGCCGTCCAGCAGCGCCCGTTCCGCATCCGGTCCCGGCACGACCGGTCGCGGCGCCGACGACAGTGTGATCGCGCCGAGCATGCGCACCCGCCGCGCGGTGAGCTGGCCCGTTCCGGGATCGAAGGCGACATCGATGCGCGTTTCGATCCGCCCGCCCAGGCGCCGTTCGATCTCGGCTTCGGAGACGGCAGCCCCCGCGAGCAGCCGCGCGCCCGAGGCCGCGCCCGTCACCTCGGCGGCGACGATGAACGTCTCGCGCGCCAGCGGATCGGCCTCATCGGCGATCACGGCACGCCCGCCGGCCATCACGAAGCGCCCCGGCCGGCCGGGGCGGGCCCTGGCGACGCGCTCGGGGAAGGCGTCGAGCAGCATGGCGCCGGCGGACCGTGCATCGTCGCCCGCCCTTGGCAAATCGACCTGCCGCGCGATCCGCCCGGCAAGCTTGCGGCTCCTTGCGCCGCGCGGCGACACATCGCCTTCAAGGGCGACCAGGCGCCGGTCGAGATCGGTCCCCGTTCCGCCGAGCCCGCGCTCTGTGATCAGCACCGCAAGGCGCGCGCGGCGCGCGGCGTCGGCGCGCGTGCGAGCCCGAACCACCATCGCCGCGAGCGGGACGGGCAGAGGCATGGCGCGCAGGCGCTTGCCCGTCCGCGTCAGGCGGCCGTTCCGATCGATCGCGCCGGTCGCCTCGAGCCGCGTCCGCGCCTGCGCCAGCGCCGGATCGGGCGGCCGGTCGAGAAAGCACAGGTCGCGCGGATCGGCGACGCCCCAGGCAAGGCAGTCGAGCAGCAGGCGCGACAGATCGGCGCGCGCGATTTCGGGCGGATCGAACGGGGCGAGCGCGGCCGTCTGGCCTTCGTGCCACAGGCGCACGGCGACGCCCGGCTGCGTGCGGCCGGCGCGGCCCGCCCGCTGATCGGCCGAGGCGCGGCTGACACGCACGGTCTCAAGCCGGGTGATCGCCATGCCGGGCTCAAAGGCCGGCCGGCGCGACAGGCCCGAATCGACGACCAGGCGCACACCGTCGATGGTCACCGAGCTTTCGGCGATCGAACTCGCCAGCACGATCTTGCGGCGGCCCGGCCCGGCCGGCAGGATGGCCGCGTCCTGGTCCCCACCGTCCATCGCCCCGTGGAGCGGCGCAAGGAACGCATCCTCCGGCAGCCGCCCGCTGAGCCGTTCCGCCGTCCGCCGGATCTCGGCCTGGCCGGGCAGGAAGGCCAGGATGCCGCCTGTTTCCTCGCGCAACGCGGCGCTGACCGCCTCGGCCACGGCATCCTCGATGCGCAGGTCGGGCCGACGCGGGCGGTACCGAATGTCGACGGGGAAGGAGCGTCCCCCGCTTTCGATAACCGGCGCGCCGTCCATCAGCGCGGCGATGCGGCCGCCGTCGAGCGTGGCCGACATGACGAGCAGGCGTAGCCCATCGCGCAGGGCCGACTGCACGTCGAGCGCTAGCGCCAGCGAGAAATCGGCGTCGAGCGCGCGTTCGTGGAACTCGTCGAAAACGATCGCGGCGACACCGGCCAGTTCCGGGTCGTCGATGATCATACGCGCGAAAACGCCTTCGGTGACCACTTCGATGCGCGTCCTGGGGCCGATGCGGCTGTCGAGCCGCATGCGGTAGCCGACCGTCTCGCCCACCTTCTCGCCGAGCATCGTCGCCATGCGGCGGGCGGCGGCGCGGGCGGCAAGCCGGCGCGGCTCCAGCATGACGATCCTGTCCCGCCCCGCCCATGGCTCTTGAAGCAGGACCGGCGGCACCAGCGTCGTCTTGCCCGCGCCGGGCGGCGCAACGAGCACCGCGTTCGGCCCCGCTCGGAGCGCGGCGGTCAGTTCGCCCAGGGCGGCGGCGACGGGCAGACCGGTCGCGGCGGGGTCGATCATGGACCGCGCCCGCCTCAATCGCGCTGATTGATCGCGATCTTTCTGACCAGCCGTTCGGGCTCGGGCCGTTCCAGGTCGATCATCAAAAGGCCGTTTTGAAGGTCCGCGCCGATCACCTGCATGCCGTCGGCCAGAACGAAGGCGCGCTGGAACTGGCGCGAGGCGATGCCCCGGTGCAGGAACTCGCGCGAAGCATCATCGGCCTCGGTCCGCTTGCCGCGGATGACGAGCTGGCTTTCCTCGGTGCTCACGTCGAGATCGCCGGCGGCAAAGCCGGCGACGGCCAGCGTGATCCGCATGATCGCCTTGCCGTCGGCGGCGCGAATGCGCTCGATATTGTAGGGGGGATAGCCCTCGCCCGATTTCGCCACCCGTTCGAGCGACTTTTCGATCGCCTCGAACCCGACCAGGAGCGGGCTGGAGAAATTGGTCATGGGCGCGGTCCCCCAGGCTGTATAGACATTGCCGCGATCACACGATTCGGCTTGCATTCGGCGCGCGGCGCGGCGAACCCGTTCGGCATCCGCCGGGCCCGTTATGCGGGCCGGCCGGCCGATTATCAAGGAAATCCGGGAGCCCGCCATGACCGACACGCGCGCCATCATCATCGACACCGATCCGGGCCAGGACGACGCGATCGCGCTTTTGCTGGCGCTGGCCAGCCCCGAACTGGAGGTGCTCGGCATAACCGCGGTCGCCGGCAATGTGCCGCTCGCGCTGACCGAAAAGAACGCGCGCAAGATCTGCGAGCTGGCCGGCAGACGGCAGGCGCGCGTCTTCGCCGGCGCGGCGCGGCCGCTGACGCGCGAACTGGTCACCGCCGAACATGTGCACGGCAGGACCGGGCTCGACGGGCCGGACCTGCCCGAGCCGACCATGGCGCTCGAAGCGCAGTTCGGCCCCGACTTCATCATCGAGACCGTCCGCGCGCACCCGGTCGGCCACGTCACGCTGTGCCCGCTCGGCCCCCTGACCAACATCGCGCTGGCGCTGATCAAGGCGCCCGACATCGCCCCCAGGATACGACAGATCGTGCTGATGGGCGGCGGTTTCTTCGAGGGCGGCAATGTCACGCCGGCCGCCGAATTCAACATCCATGTCGATCCCGAGGCGGCGCACACGGTCTTCACGGCGGGGGTGCCGATCGTGATGGCGCCGCTCGACGTCACCCACAAGGCGTTGACGAGCCGGGCCCGCATCGATGCGCTGCGGGCCAGGAAGACACCGGTGTGCGAGGCGGCGGCGGCGCTGATCGACTTCTTCGAGCGGTTCGACGAGGACAAGTACGGCACGGACGGCGGGCCGCTGCACGATCCGTGCGTCATCGCTTACCTCTTGAGACCGACCCTTTTCACGGGCCGCGACTGTCATGTGGCGATCGAGACCGCCTCGCCGCTGACGCTGGGCATGACGGTGATCGACTGGTGGGGCGTGACGGGCCAGGCGCCGAACGCCCATGTGCTCGGCGATATCGACGCGCCGGGCTTCTTCGACCTGATCATCGAGCGGCTGGCGACCCTTTAGCCGCCTCAGCCGCTGAACGCGTCGACCGCGGTGCGGCCGGGGATCGCGGGCTGGGCACCCTCGGCTAGGCAGGCAAGAGCGCCTGCGCGGCAGGCAAGGTGAAGCGCTTCGGGCCAGCCCATGCCCTCTGCGCGGGCGGCGGCCAGATAGCCGCAGAACGTGTCGCCCGCGCCGACCGTGTCGACCGGCGCGATCCCCGGCGCCTGAGCACGGACAATGCCACCGCCCGTCGCAACCCGCGCGCCGTCCGCCCCGAGCGTCAGCACGAGCGCGGCGCCGAGGATGTCGGCGAGCGCTGTCATGCGCGCCTCCAGGTCGCCGTCCTCGACCGCCAGATCGGCGGCCAGCGCGGCGAACTCGGTCTGGTTGGCGATCACGGCGTCCGCCATGCGCGCCAGATCGGCCGCACCCTGCCGGTAGGGGGCGATGTTGAGATAGCGCGTGGCGCCCGCCCGTCCGGCGGTGTCCAGCGCGGCGGCGATCGCCGCGTCCGGGATCTCCATCTGGAGCAGCCACGCATCCCCGCCCGCCCCGTCGGGCACGCCGTTTTCGAGCGCATGGGCGTTGGCGCCGGGCACGACCGCGATCTGGTTCTCGCCCGTGCCGTCATCGACGAGGATGAACGCGACCCCGGTGGACACGCCCGAAGGCCGTGCGATACCCGCCAGATCGACGCCGGCGGCGCCGAGCATGGCAAGCGCCGCGGCGGCATTGGCGTCGTCGCCCACCGCGCCGAGCATCTGGACCGCGTGACCGGCGCGGCGCGCTGCGAGCGCCTGATTGGCCCCCTTGCCGCCGGGCGCCTCGGCATAGGCGCGCCCGGTCACCGTCTCGCCCGGCGCGGGCAGGCGCCCGACACGGGCCACAAGGTCGAGATTGATCGATCCGGCGACGATGAGCATGGGAACCTCGAAAGCGGACAGATTGACGTGGGTCAGGGCAGGCCGTTAGCGGATCGGCGGGCGCCGGGCAAGCGGGCGGGCCGCCGGCAGGCTTGGTTGACAGCCTCCGGCCGACCGCATATGTCACGGCTCGATTTCGTGCCCAGATGGCGGAATTGGTAGACGCGCTGGCTTCAGGTGCCAGTGGCCGCAAGGCCGTGGAAGTTCGAGTCTTCTCCTGGGCACCATGGGGATCGCGCCGGTTGCGTTCGGAGACGGCGCATAGCTCAAGAGGCGCGTGACGTCAGCACCATGGCCATCCAGTTACATCGCGGCGACCTCCCCGAAGGCCTCGACTTTGGCGAGCGCATCGCCGTTGACACCGAGACCCAGGGCCTCAGCCTTGTGCGCGACCAGCTCTGCCTGGTGCAGATTTCCTCCGGCGATGGTGATGCCCATCTGGTCCAGCTCGACCGGACCAGCTATGAGGCGCCGCGGCTCGCCGCGCTGCTCACCGATCCGGACGTGGAGAAGATCTTCCACTATGCCCGCTTCGATCTGGCGATGCTGCGCCGCTGGCTGGGGATCACCGCCATGCCGATCTTCTGCACCAAGATCGCCTCGCGCCTGACGCGCACCTATACCGACCGGCACGGGTTGAAG
>NZ_CFIFWG010000027.1:0-9586 GCF_984466335.1 Roseitalea sp.
CAAAACAAAAGGGTAGAGCGGAGCTGCGTTTCCATGAAACGCGGAAACGCTCTAGAGCATGTTCCCGAAAAGCGTATGCGAAGAACATGCTCAGAATCAAAGAGTTGGAGCATTGCGCGTGAATTCGGAGATCACGAGAAACGCTCTAGGGCCCGACCCTAATTGGGGCTGAATACATCGTTGCCGCCAAGGCGCGTGGGCAGTCCGGTTTGAGCGGAGATGAACATCAGCTCCCAATCGGTGAAAATCTGCCCGGAAGCGTAGTAGCCCGTCCAGCCGGTCAGGGAGTTGCAGTCGACGTTCCCATTTTTCCAGCGCACGGAGACGCTGATCAGCGCCCCGTTCAGCCATCCCGACAAGGCCATCGGCTCATCCTTGCAGCCGAATCCATCGGCCCGGTTTATGTACATTCCCGCAATCGATCCATCCGCACCGATCGTCGCTATCTCCATTTCCGAGCCGCTTTCATTGACCCATTTGGAGCCCGGTGTGACGCCTTGAGCGTGCGACAGGCCAGTGAAAAAAACCGCGATGAGCGTTGTGAACAATCTGAGCATGAAAATTCCCCTGTTTTGACGCCATGTTTCATAGTGCGCCAAAGATTAAATATATTCGATTTTTCTGAAAATATCCAGATCAATCAAAATATAGTCTTGGATTCAGAATATTTGCCCGAAGTTCTGGTGACAAACCGGACGTCTTCCGGCTGGCCGTGCGCCATGCGAGGCCCTTGCTTCCGTCATGCGTCCGAACGGCGGAAGCATATTCCTTTGCCTCACGCCGCCCGTCCTGTCCCGAACTGCAAGGCGGCAAGGCGCGCATAGACGCCGTTCGTCTTGCCCGAAAGGCTCTGGTGGTCCCCTTCCTCGACGATCCGGCCGCGATCCATGACGAGGATGCGGTCGGCCTTGCGGATGGTGGCGAGCCGGTGGGCGATGACCAGCGTGGTGCGCCCTTCCATCAGCGTCTCCAGCGCCTTCTGGACGAGCGTCTCGCTTTCGGCGTCGAGCGCGGATGTGGCCTCGTCGAGCAGCAGGATCGGCGCGTCGCGCAGGATGGCGCGGGCGATGGCGACACGTTGGCGCTGGCCGCCCGAAAGCGTCACGCCGCGCTCGCCGACCTGGGTGTCGTAGCCCTGCGGCAGTTCGGCGATGAAGCCGTGCGCCTGGGCGGCGCGCGCCGCCTCGGCGATTTCGTCACGCGTCGCATCGGGTTTGCCGAAGCCGATATTGTCGGCGACGCTTCCCGAAAGGATGGTCACGTCCTGCGGCACGATCGCCATGCGGCGGCGCGCCGCGATCGGGTCGGCGTTCTTGAGGTCCACGCCGTCGATCCGCACCACGCCGGCCTGCGGGTCGTACTGGCGCATCAGGAGCGCGAAGATGGTCGACTTGCCGGCGCCGGAGGGCCCGACGATGGCGACGGTCTCTCCGGGCGCGACGGCAAGGCGCAGATCGCGCGCCGCGCTGTCTTCGGGCCGCGTGGGATAGGCGAAGGTCACATCGTCGAAGCCGACCGTTCCCAGCGGTGGCTCGGGCAGCGGCAGTGGATCGGCCGGCGCTGCGATCGCGGGCTCCTCGGCCAAAAGTTCGGACAGCCGCTCGGCGGCGCCTGCTGCCTGCTGCACCTCGCCCCAGACCTCCGACAACTGGCCGAGCGCGCCGGCGGCGAACATGGCATAGAGCAGGAACTGGCCGAGCGTGCCTGGCGACATGGCGCCGTTCAGCACCTGTTGCGCGCCGATCCACAGGACGGCGACGATGGACGAGAAGATCAGGAAGATGGCGAAGGCCGTCAGGCCGGCGCGCGCCCGCGCGGCCGTGCGCGCGGCGCCAAGGGCGCGGTCGACCGCCCCTCCGTAGAACAGGCCGGCGAGCCGCTCGCTCGTAAAGCTCTGGAAGCTGCGCACCGCGCCGATCGCCTCGCTGGCATAGGCCGAGGCTTCGGCGAGCGTGTCCTGGGCGGCGCGCGAACGCTTGCGAACCCGCCGACCGAAGACGATGATCGGCAGGACGATCAGCGGAATCGCGCCGACGACGAGCGCCGACAATTGCGGGCTCGTGACGATCATCATGATCAGCGCGCCCACGCCCAGGATCGTGTTGCGCAGGGCGAGCGAGGCGGTCGCCCCGACGGCGGATTTGATCTGGGTGGCGTCGGCTGTCAGCCGCGAGACGATTTCGCCGGACCGGGCGGTGTCGTAGAAGGCCGGCGACAGCATCATGACGTGGGCGAAGACATCCCGGCGCAGGTCGGTCACGACCCGTTCCCCCAGAACGATCACGAAATAGTAGCGCAGCGCGCTTGCCGTCGCCAGGGCGATCGCGATGAGGATCAGCATCGAGAAATACTGATTGATCAGCGTGGAATCGTTGCCCGAGAACCCGTGGTCGATCACCCGCCGCACGGCGGTCGGCAGTGTCAGCGTGGTCGCCGCGCCGAGCAGCAGGAAGATCGCCGCGCCGGCCAGAAGGCCGCGATAGCGCAGCACATAGGGCACGAGCGGCGCCAGCGGCCGCAGCGAACGCCGCGCCGGCCGACCGTTGTTCGCACCGGCGCTCGGCGTCGCCGTCTTGGCCATCGCCTTGGCCGCCATCGTCTTGGCCGCCGTCTTCTTGGCCGCCGCTGGTTTACTGGACGTGACCGAACTCATGATGCCCCCGGTGAAACGGCGTGCCGACAGGCGCGCTTCGGCTTTAGCGCGCTCTTGTTCGCCCTGCCGTGCTGGTGTATAGGTCGCGGCGCGCTTTTTGAAGCCGTGGGCGAGGCGCGCGCGGCTTTTTCATTCCAATCCGGCGTAGATGATGACCGATCACCGGCGCCACCCTACTTTTGACGGACACGCACGATGAAGGCCGATATCCATCCCGACTATCACATGATCAAGGTCGTCATGACCGATGGCAGCGAATATATGACACGTTCGACCTGGGGTTCGGAAGGTGACACGTTGCGCCTCGACATCGACCCGACCTCGCATCCAGCCTGGACCGGCGGCCAGCAGGGGCTGATCGACCGCGGCGGCCGCGTCTCGAAGTTCCAGAAACGCTATGAGGGCCTGGGTATCTGAGCCTGACTTTTCCGCTCTTGACGTGTCGAGAACCCCGGCTCCGGCCGGGGTTTTTGTTGGGGTCCTGGTCTCGTGCCGCAAGCCCTCGCCCTTGGACAGGCGCACGATGGAGCCAAGCCCGCCGCCGGAGCGACGGGGCTTTCCTGAAGGGCTGGTCTTGAAAGCCGACTACGGCGTCTGCGGTTCCATGCCGGGGTCGGGCTCGCCGCCCTTATCGTCCTTCGGCTGGCGCTTGGCGGCGCCGGCCTTGGGCACGGCCGAGCCGCGCGGGGGCGGCGTGTCGTCGCCCATGTCGCGCGAGGGCTTCTTGCCGGCGAGCAGTTCCTTGATCTCGCTGCCCGACAGGGTCTCATATTCGAGCAGCCCCTCGGCGAGCGTGATCCAGTCCTGCTTCCTGTCGGTCAGGATGTCCATCGCGGTCCTGTAGGCGTCGTCGATCAGCTTGCGCACCTCGGCATCGATCGTCTCGGCCGTCGCCTCCGACATGTTCTGCTGCTGTGCGACAGAATGTCCGAGGAACACTTCCTGCTGGTTCTCGCCATAGGCGACGGTGCCCAACTCGTCCGAAAAGCCCCATTGGGTGACCATGGCGCGGGCGAGCTTGGTGGCCTGCTCGATGTCCGAGGACGCACCGGAGGTGATGTTCTCCTTGCCGAACTTGATTTCCTCGGCGGCGCGCCCGCCCATCATGATCGCAAGCCGCGAGACCATGTATCTGTAGCTCATCGAGTATCGGTCGCCCTCGGGGAGCTGCATGACCATGCCGAGCGCGCGCCCGCGCGGGATGATGGTCGCCTTGTGCACCGGATCGGCCGAGGGCACGTTCAGCGCCAGGATCGCATGGCCCGCCTCGTGATAGGCGGTCAGCGTCTTTTCCTCCTCGGTCATGGCGTTCGACCGGCGCTCGGCGCCCATCATAACCTTGTCCTTGGCGTCTTCGAATTCGAGCATGGTGACCAGGCGCTTGTTGCGGCGCGCGGCCATCAGGGCGGCCTCGTTGACAAGGTTCATCAGATCCGCACCGGAGAAGCCGGGCGTGCCGCGCGCGATGGTCTTCAGGTCCACATTGGGCGCCAGCGGCACGTTGCGCACATGCACCTTGAGGATCTTCTCGCGGCCGATGATATCCGGGTTGGGAACCACCACCTGGCGGTCGAAGCGGCCCGGGCGCAAAAGCGCCGGGTCGAGCACGTCGGGCCGGTTGGTGGCCGCGATCAGGATGATCGATTCATTGGCCTCGAAGCCGTCCATCTCGACCAGGAGCTGGTTCAGCGTCTGCTCTCGCTCGTCATTGCCGCCGCCAAGGCCGGCGCCCCTGTGGCGGCCGACCGCGTCGATCTCGTCGATGAAGATGATGCACGGGCTGTTCTTCTTGGCCTGCTCGAACATGTCGCGGACACGGCTCGCGCCGACGCCGACGAACATCTCCACGAAGTCCGAACCGGAGATGGTGAAGAAGGGCACGTTGGCCTCGCCGGCGACCGAACGCGCCAGCAGGGTCTTGCCGGTGCCGGGCGGGCCGACCAGGAGCACGCCGCGCGGAATCTTGCCGCCCAGGCGCTGGAACTTCTGCGGATCGCGCAGGAACTCGACGATCTCCTCAAGGTCCTGCTTGGCCTCGTCGACCCCTGCGACATCGTTGAACGTGATGCGCCCGTGCGCCTCGGTCAGGAGCTTGGCCTTGGACTTGCCGAAACCCATCGCGCGCGAACCGCCGCCCTGCATCTGACGCATGAAGAAGATCCACACGCCCAGGATGATGATCATCGGCAGCCAGGACAAAAGCACGGCCATGAACGAGTTCGAGCCGTCCGTTTCGGGCCGCGCGCGCATCTCCACGCCCCTGTCCTCAAGGCGCGCGACCAGGTTCGGATCGCCCGGCGAGAAGGTCTGGAACGTGGCGCCCGTATCCGAATAGGTGCCCACGATCTGCTCGCCCTGGATCGTCACCGACTGCACGCGGCCGTTCGCGACGTCCTGCAGGAACTGGGTATAGGAGACGTCGCGGGCCGAGCCGGTCTCGCCGGGGGCCTGGAACATGTTGAACAGGGCGACCAGCATCAGGGCGATGATCGCCCACAGCGCGAAGTTTCGGTAATTGGGGTTCATGTATGCTTCCCTGGCGCGCGCATGGCGCGTTTGATGGCTTGAGGGGAAGATAGGTTTCGTTCGCCGTTTTGCCAAGCCAAAGCGCTGTGTGCGTCACCTTTGTGCGCCATGTGCCGCTGTCGTGATGAATGGCGGGGCGGGGTAGGGCGCGGCCCGGTGCAGCCGGGCGAGCGCGTCTGCCAGCGGCCGGTCGGCCAGCGGCAGCAGCACGTCGAAGCAGCGCATGGCGGCATCGCGGCGGTTGCGCGGATCGCGCCCGAAGCGGACCAGGCCGCCCGCCTTGCGCAGACGGCAGCCGGCGATTGTCAACGCTGCGCCGTTCGGCGCCTCGGCGCAGAAGCCGAGCGCCGCGGTCGCCCGTTCGAGGCTCGCTTGCCTTTCAAGACAGCCCGTCCAGGCGAGCGCGCCGGACATGGCGGTGGCCAGCGCGCCGCGCCGATGGGCGTGCGCGCCCGCCGGGTCGAACACAAGGGCGCGCTCCGCAACGCGCCAGAGCGCGCGATCTTCGAGGCAGTCCGCGCCCAAAAGCGCGCCACGCCCGCGTTCGCCGGCGAAGGTGCGCCCCTGGTGCGCCAATGCGGACCGTCCGGCGCCGGTCAGGGCCGCGCGCACGCGCACCCGCTCGAAGCGGCGGTCATCGTTGCCCGGATCGTCGATCCAGCCGATGCCGCGCTCGGACAGCCATGTGCGCAATGCGTGCCGGCCGATGTCGATCAGCGGCCGCGCGAACCAGACGGCCCTTTGGCTGAGCGTCGCCCTGTCGATGCCGGAAAGACCGCGCCCCCCCGGCGCGCGCGCCTTTCGCATGGCGATGGTTTCAGCCTGGTCGTCGGCGGTGTGGCCCGTCAGGACGATCGGCGCGCCTTCGCGCCGGGCCAGGCCGGTCAGCAGGCGGTAGCGCGCCTGGCGGGCGGCGGCCTGCAACCCGGTGGCGGGTCGCGCGCCGTCCCATTCCAACGTCCGGTGCGGGATGCCGAGCGAGGCGCATGCCAGGGCCACCTGACGCGCTTCGGCGGCGCTTTCGGGCCGCAGCCCGTGATCGACCGTGCCGGCGATCAGCGGCGTGCCGGGCCGCTCCCGCGCAAGATAGGCGTGCACGAGATGCAGCAGCGCGATCGAATCGCCGCCGCCGGAGACCGCCACGACCACGGCACGGCCGGGCGCAAGGGCGATGCGCCCGAAGGCCGCGCGCGCGCGCCAGGCGACCGGGTCCCCTGCCTTTTCGGTCTGCGCCCCGATCAACACCGGACCGCGGCGCGCTCGGCTTCGATCTGCCGGCGGACCTTCGCGCCCATGCCGGGATGGGTTTCAAGCGCGTCGGCGAAGGTCACGCAGGCGATCTCGCGATCACCGAGCGCGGCCATGATCGTGCCGATCTTGAGCATCGTCTCGGCCGCCTTGCCGGCTTGAGGATGACGCGCGCGCGCATCGATGAAGATCTCCGCGGCATCCTCAAACCGGCCCTGGGCCAGAACGCTCTCGCCGAGCCAGAAGCGGGCGTCGGCGACCAGCACATCGTCGGGGTAAAGATCGATGAAACGGGCGAACACCTGCTCGGCGATCGGGTAGTCGCCGTTGAGCACATGTTCGTAGCCGATCCGGTAGAGCGCTTCGGGCTCGATTTCGCCACCGATGGCGTTCGTCTGGTCGACGCCGATCGCCGCGCTGATGCCGCGGTCGGAAAAGTCGATCCCGGTGCCGATCACATTGCCGTCCGCATCGACCGTCAGCGTGCCCAGATCGCGCGGCGGCGTGCCCAGGGCAGCATCGCCGCCGGTGCCGGGCGGTGGGACGCGGGCACCATTTCCATCCGCCGTCGCGGCGACGGCGCCGCTGTCCGTTCCGTCGGGGGCCGGGGCCTCAAGCACGCCCTGTCGCTCGTCTTCGAGCTGTTGCAGGCGGAACTCATTGTCCTCCTGCTGCCGGCGCAGTTGCTCCTGCATCTCCAGGAGCTGGAAGTTGAGCTCTTCCACCCGGCCGTTAAGCTGGCGGACCTGCTCTTCGAGTTGCAGCACGCGCGGGTCGGCGATCTGCGCGCCGGCCGGCCCGCCCATCGTCACGAGCCCCAGAACGCACAGGCCCGGCAGCATGGCCGGGAATCGTTTTCGATAAGCCAAATGTATGATCCTGAACGGTTTGCGACAGAAGTCCCGCTGGCGCTTTTGATGGCGCGCCAGTGGGACGAAAATTTGATGATGGCCGGCCGCAGGCCAACAAAACGGCCCCGGCGGGCACCGGAGCCGCGCCGTGCGCCATATATTGTCGCCGCGTCAGCTTTCCGCGCCGGTCAACACGGTGACGGCGCGGCGGTTCTGGTTCCAGCACGAGGCCGAATCGCAGGTGGCGACCGGACGCTCCTTGCCGTAGGAAATGGTGCGGATGCGGCTGCCGCTGACGCCCCGCGCTTCCAGGAACGCCTTGGCGGCGGCGGCGCGCCGGGCGCCGAGCGCCAGATTGTATTCGCGGGTGCCGCGCTCGTCCGCATGGCCCTCGACGGTGATCTGGTAGCCCGGATACTGGCTCAGCCACTGCGCCTGGCGGGCAAGCGTCGTCTGCGCATCGACGCGTATGACCGAACTGTCGGTGTCGAAGAAGATGCGGTCGCCGACATTGACCGTGAAGTCCTGGGTCGAGCCGGGCGCGGCGCCGGACAGGCCGAGATCGGCGGGGTTGTTGGGCAGGTTGTTGCGGTTCTGCGCACAGCCGGCGACGGCCAAGGCGAGCATGGCGACGATGGCGGCGGCGCGCACCGGGCGCAGATGAGTTCGGCCCATGGCCAGCATCTCCTTGGTTCGGGACTGATCGATACAATCTTAGCGATTGCCGACGGCTTTCGGTAACCCCTTTGCGGTTAACCGGCGCTTTCGCGGTGCGGTTAACGAAGCGTTTCACCGGCCCGCGAGCGTGCGGGGGGTCGGGCTGCGGTGCCGCGCAAATGCGGCGACAACGGGGCGCGCCGGGCCGTCACTCCAGAAGCGGCGACCAGGCCGGGTCGGAGGCGTAGCCCTCGACCGGCACGCGCTGTTCGTTGCGGCCGGTCAGGTCGATCGAGTAGAGTTGCGGGCCGCCGGCCCCGGCGCTCTGGCGGAAGAACATCAGGTAGCGGCCGTTTGGCGCCCAGGTCGGCCCCTCATTGTGAAAGCCCGTGGTCAATATCCGCTCGCCCGAGCCGTCCGGGCGCATCACCCCGATCGAGAACTGTCCGCCCGATTGCTTGGTGAACGCGATCAGGTCGCCGCGCGGCGACCAGACCGGCGTCGAATAGGCGCCGTTGCCGAACGAGATGCGCGTGGCACCGCCGCCCGCGCCCATCACGTAAAGCTGCTGGCGGCCGCCGCGGTCGGATTCGAACACGATGCGCGATCCGTCCGGCGCAAAGGAGGGCGATGTGTCGATGGAGGGTGAATTGGTCAGCCGCGTCGTGTTGCGGCTGCGCAGGTCCATGGCATAGATGTTGGCGTTGCCGTCGGGCTGCTGAAGGCTCATCACGATCGTCTGGCCGTCGGGCGAAAAGCGGGGGCTGAAGGTCATGCCGGGGAAGTCGCCGACCAGTTCGCGCTGGCCGGTTTCGAGCTGCAAAAGGTAGACCTTCGGCTCGCCGCCGGCGAAATCCATATAGGTTATCTCCTGGCGCGAGGGCGAAAAGCGCGGCGTCAGCACGATGTCGCCGGGTCCGCCGCGGGTCAGGTAGCGCACATTGTTGCCGTCCTGATCCATGATCGCGAGCCGCTTGGTGCGGTTGTCGCGCGGGCCGCTCTCGGCGACGAAGACGATGCGCGTGTCGAAATAGCCCTTCTCGCCGGTCAGCCGCTCGAAGATGGCGTCGGAGATGATGTGCGCCACGCGGCGCCAGTTCTGCCGGTTGGTGAAGAACTGCTCGCCGGCCATCTGCTCGCCGGCGAACGTGTCCCAAAGACGGAACTCGGCGCGCAGGCGGCCGCCGGCTTCCTCGGTGACGCGGCCCGTGACCAGCGCCTGGGCGTTGATGACGCGCCAGTCCTCAAAGCGCGGCGCGGCATCGGGGTTGGACACCCGTTCGATGAACGCGCCCCTGTCGACCGGCGCGAAAAGGCCAGACCGGCGCAGATTGTCGGCGACGACCCCGCTGACCTGTGCGCCGAGCCCGTCGCCGGAAATGAAGTCGGTGACGGCGATCGGCAGCGGTTCGATATTGCCCTGGTTGATGTCGATCTCGACGAGCGCGCGGGCCGGCAGGGCGCTTGCGGCAAAAAGCGGCGCGAAGGCGACGATCATCGCGGCAAGGCGTCGATTGATGGACGGCATCGGCATGGTCAGTCCTTTGGCTCGGCCATGGTTGGGCGGCGGGTATGGGGCAGGGATGTGACGGGGGCGCGATGAGACGGTGTCACCGGAACATCTCGCTCGGATCGAAATTGACGACCACCA
>NZ_CFIFWG010000027.1:9596-23052 GCF_984466335.1 Roseitalea sp.
TACTTGTCCGCCGGCAGGCGGAAGCCGTTCAGGCCGCAGCGCAGCACCGCGCGCCGCGCGCTCTCGTCCGCCTGGCGGTTGCCCGAACTGCTGGTGACCGTGGGTCGGCCTTCGACCATGCCGGAACGGTCGAGCCTGAACTGCACAGACACGCGCAGATCGGCGGCGTCGATCACCCCGGCGGGCGGGTTCCAGCAGGCCTGGATCTGGGCGCGCAGCGCGTCCATCTCGCTCTGGGTGAGCGTGGTGCCACCGGTCGAGCGTTCGCCGCCGAGCGAGGCTGTCCGCTCGGAGGCCGCAGCGCCGCCGCCCGAGCCGCGCTCGCGGTTCAAAAGGTTGGCGATCGCGTCGGTCTCGGCCGGATCGGGCGTTTCCGGCGTGTCGGCCGCCGCCCGTTCGCGCGGCACGTCCTCGTTGCGCCGGTTGGGCGTCTGGGCGGTCTGTGCCGGCGGGCGTTCGGGCCGTGCGGCGGGCGACGGCAGCTCTTGCGGCAGTTGCACGAATTCGGGCGCGGGCTCTGCCGCTTCGATCGCTTCCTGCACGGGATCGGGGGCGACCCGTCGAGCGGGTTCGGGCTCTGGCGCCAGCTCGGTCGCCGGCGTCGCCGGCGCTTCGGGCGCAGGTTCGGGCCGCGGCCCCGGTTCCGGCCTTTGCGCCGGCGTCGGGGCGGGGACATCGACCGGCTCGGGCAGGCGCGCTTCCTCGACCTCGACGGGCCGCTGCTCGTCGGTCTCGGGGGTCGCCTGGTCGCGCTCATTGTCGCCGATATTGACCGCCTCGGGCTCCGGTTCGGGCGTGGTGGCCGGCTCGGGTGCGGCCGGTTCGAGCGAGGGCGCCTCGTCCGCGCCTTGCTGCACCTGCGTGATCTCGGCCAGACTGACCAGCTCCACCGGCAGCGCCTCGACATCATCGACCTCGAAGGTCTCGGGTTCGCCGAGCGCGATCAGGCCCCAGCCCAGAACCAGCGCATGCAGCGCGGTCGATGTCGCAAGGCTGGCCCGCATCGCCTCAGCCGTCCTGTTCCTGAAGCGTCACCAGGCCGAGGTTGCGGTAGCCTGCCTGGTTGATCCGGCCCATGACCGCCATGACCGCGCCATAGTCGGTGACCCGGTCGGCGCGGATATAGATGCGCTCGTCATAGCCGGTTCGGGCGATGGCTTCCAGGCGCGGCACCACATCGTCGATGGCGATCTCGGTTTCCTGGATGAAGACCTGGCCCTCATTGGTGATCGAAATGGTGATCGGCTGGGTGTCCGAATTGAGCTGCTGGGCGCGGCTTTCGGGCAGGTCGATCGGCACGCCGACCGTCAAGAGGGGTGCTGCGACCATGAAGATGATCAGAAGCACCAGCATCACGTCCACGAATGGCGTGACGTTGATCTCGGAGATGGGCCGGGCGACGACGGGGCGCCGGTTGCGTTTGCGGCGCGAAACCCAGCTTGAGGCGGTGCCGGACATGGGGCGCTCCTATTGGGCGGCCTGGCGCTGGCCCTGGCCCGCGCGTTCGTCGATCTGCCGCGACAGGATGGCCGAGAACTCGTCGGCGAAGGCTTCCATGCGGGCGCCGATCTTGCCGGCCTCGTTGATCAGCTTGTTGTAGGCGACGAGCGCCGGAATGGCCGCGACAAGCCCGAGCGCGGTCGCCAGAAGCGCCTCGGCGATGCCCGGCGCGACGACGGCGAGGTTGGTCGATTCCGAGCCGGCGATCGCCTGGAACGAGGTCATGATGCCGATCACCGTGCCGAAAAGGCCCACATAGACCGCCACCGAGCCGACCGAGGCCAGAAAGCCCAGCCGGCTTTCCAGGCGTTCCATCTCGCGGCCGAGCGCGACATCCATCGCCCTGTCGATGCGGCTTTGCAGGCTGATCGGCGAGCGGGCGCCCCGCTCGAAAGACGTCTTCCATTCGCGCATGGCCGCAACGAACAGCGCGCCCATGCCGGTGACATGGCGGTCGGTCAGGGTGCCGTAGAGCTCTTCGAGCGACTGGCCGGACCAGAAGTGCTCCTCGAAGCGCGCAAGCTGGCGGCGCATGCGGCCATAGGCCACCGACTTGTCGACGATGATGGCCCAGCTCCAGACCGAGGCGGCCAGAAGGCCCATCATCACCGCCTTGACGATCCAGCCGGCCTGCATGAACAGGCCGTAGATCGACATGTCGTGGGCGGGCGCGGCCAGCGGTATCGTTTCCATGTCGTGTCCTTGAATGCGGTCGGCGGCCTCACTCCCCGGGGGCAATGCGATGCGCTGCGCCCGACCCCGCCGATGGTGATCAGGCTTTCGAGCACAAATTCGGTCAAACGATGGCGACCGCGAGGCCGGCACCGCCGCGTCCGTTTATCAGTTGTTATCCTTAAGGATCGGTTAGGACAGCCGGGTTGCGAGCAGGGCCGACCACTCACGCGGCATGCGCTGCGGCTTGCCCGCATCCGAGACCAGGGCCGCGGTCACCCGGGCGGCGATCAGGGTCCGTGCGCCGCGCCGGACGGTCTGGGCCATGACGATGCGCGCCCCGTGCAGTTCGGCGAGACGCGTTTCCACCGAGACGATGTCGTCGATGCGGGCGGCGGCGAGAAAATCGATGTCCATGTGGCGCACGACCCAGAAGAGGGGGGCCGGCCGGCCGGCAAGCTCTGTGTGACGGACCCCGAGGCAGCGCAGATAGTCCGAGCGCCCGCGTTCGAGCAGTTCGAGATAGCGCGCATGATAGACCGCGCCGGAGAAGTCCGTGTCGGCGTAATAGATGCGCGCGGCAAAGCCATGAACGCCGTTTTCGAGGCGGCCGTCGAGCGGCGCCGTGGGCGGTATGGGTTTACCATCGCGGGCGGTTTCGGTCATTGCGGCGTGCGCTCCATGGTAGAAGGCAGGCTTCTCATTGGAAGTCCGCCGCCATGATTGCAAGCCTGCGCGTCGCGCTGATCGTCATTCTCGCCCTTGCCGCGACGCCTGCCGCTGCGGCGATTTTCGAGGCGCGCCGGTCGATCTCGATGGATCTGTGGGTGGCGTGGCCGGACATCGGCCGCTGGACCGATGCCGAAGTGGTCGGCGCCTTTCCCGAATGGCGGCGGCATGTCGCAGCGGGCGATTTCGTGCGCCTGAAGGCGGCCGGGTTCGACACGATCCGCCTGCCGGTCGAGCCCGCTTTCCTTTTGCACGATGACGATCCGGCGCGGCACGCGACGATCCTTGCCGGCATCGATGCCGCCATCGCCATGATCGTCGAAAACGGGCTGAAGGCGATCGTCGACCTGCACGCGATCCCGCGCGGCGAGGGCTATGCGGGCATCGGGCAATTGATGGATGACGAGGCGCTGTTTGACCGCTATGTCCGGCTTGTCGCGGACGTGGCGGAACATCTTGCGCCATGGCCGGCCACGCAGGTGGCGCTGGAAGTGATCAACGAGCCGACGCTCGATTGCCGTGATCGCGACGACCAGGCGCGCTGGGCGGATCGGCTGGCCCAACTGCACCGCGCGGCGCGGGCGGCCAACGAAGATATCGCGCTGGTGCTGACCGGCGCCTGCTGGGGCTCGGCGGACGGGCTGGCCGCGCTCGATCCGGCGGTGATCGGCGACGACAATGTGATCTGGACGTTCCATTCCTACGAGCCGTTCATCGCCACCCATCAGGGCGCCGGCTGGGTCGATCACCGTGTGCGTCATCTGCGCGACATTCCCTGGCCGCCCGGCGCGGTGTCGGAGGCCCGGTGGGCCGCCGTGATCGCGGGCAACGAGGCCCGTATTCGCACGGCGCTCGACGGCGGGGACGAGCGGGAGGCGCTGGCGTTTCTTTACGATCACGCCGGCCGGCTGCGCCGCCAGCCGGCCGATGCGCTGCTCGCGCCGCCCTTTGACACCGTCGCCGCCTGGGCCGATGCCCACGGCATCGCCCGCGCGCGCATCCTTCTGGGCGAGTTCGGCATGATCGGCCGCGAATGGGGCACCGATCTCGATGTGCCGGCGCGGTACAGGCTGGCCTATATGCGCGCCATGATCGCCCAGGCCGAGGCGCGCGGCTTTGCCTGGTCCGTCTGGTCGTTCGGCGGTGCGTTCGGGTTGGTGCAGGGCTATGGCGGCGAACCGCTGGCGGAGCCGCTCTATGATCAACTGATCTGGCGCTGACGGATTGAGGCGGCCCCGGCTGCGCGGATGGCGCCGCCAGGCCACGGCCTTATGACGCAGAACTGGTTGGCGGCTTTATGGGCTGTCGCCCGGTCGTTCGAGCCCGGTTGTGGCGCCTCCCGTCTACTCCCCCTCGTCGAACAGGCCGGCCTGCACGGTGGCTAGGTCGGCGGGGGCTGTCAGGCCCAGATGGCCCCAGGCATTGGCGGTCAGGATGCGGCCGCGCGGGGTGCGCTGGATGAAGCCCTGCTGGATCAGGTACGGCTCGATGATGTCCTCGATGGCGTCACGCGGCTCGGACAGGGCCGCAGCGATCGTCTCAATGCCGACCGGGCCGCCGCCGAAATTGCGCGCGATCTGGTCCAGATAGCGCCGGTCGAGTTCATCAAGGCCGATGGAATCCACTTCGAGTCGCGACAGGGCGCGGTCGGCGACGGTGCGGTCGACCCGGACGCTGCCCGCAACGTCGGCGAAATCGCGCACGCGGCGCAAAAGCCGGCCGGCGATGCGTGGCGTGCCCCGCGCGCGCGCGGCGATCTCGCGGGCGCCGTCGTCGCCCATCGGCAGGCCCATGATGCGGGCACCGCGCGCAACGATCGTCTCCAGTTCCTCGACGGTGTAGAAACCGAGCCGGACCGGGATGCCGAACCGGTCGCGCAGCGGCGTCGTCAGAAGGCCGAGGCGGGTCGTCGCGGCGACCAGGGTGAATTGGGCCAGATCGATCTTGACCGAGCGCGCCGCCGGCCCCTCGCCGATGATCAGGTCGAGCTGGAAATCCTCCATGGCCGGATAGAGGATCTCCTCGACGGCCGGGTTGAGCCGGTGGATCTCGTCGATGAACAGCACATCGCGCTCTTCGAGATTGGTCAGAAGCGCGGCGAGATCCCCCGCCTTGGCGATCACCGGGCCGGAGGTGGCGCGGAAACCGACGCCCAGCTCGTGCGCCATGATCTGGGCCAGCGTCGTCTTGCCCAGGCCCGGCGGGCCGACGAACAGCACATGGTCGAGCGCCTCGCCGCGCTTCTTCGCCGCCTCGATGAAGACTTTCAGATTGGAACGGGCGGCCGCCTGGCCGGTGAAATCGTCGAGCGTGCGCGGCCGCAGCGAGGTGTCGGCGTCCTCGTCGCGCCTGTCGGCGGCGATCAGGCGGGCCGGCTCGGTCATTGCAGCGGTTCCATGCCGGATACGGTCTTGGCAGCACGCCTGTCGAGGGTGACCGTCGCTTCGCAATCCATTGTTTCAGCAAGCCCGGCAATCAAGGCATCGGCGAAATCGGCATTTCGATCGCAAACCAGTCTTATCGCCCGAACCACGATGTCGTGATTTTCAATCGTAACGCCTCGGATGCGCAAGATACGCTGGATCGCATCCATCGACGCGCGCCGCGAATAGCCGTATTGAGACCGCAAGGCCCAATCGATTTCGAGCAGGCTGACAATTGTGATCTGGCCCATCACTTCCGTGTTCAGTCGCCGGCCAAATCGCACAACGGCTTCCCGTTGCAGCGGATCGCCGTCAACGAGCAGGCGCAGCAGAACATTGGTATCGATACAGACTCGTCTCAAGCCGCGCCTTCTTTGGTCTTGATGTCATCGGTCGCCGCGTTTTGCCCCCCATGGCGGGCGATTGTTTCGTCGATCTGCGCAAGTCCGGCAGGACCGTTTGGCGGCTCACCGAGATAGCCTGCAAGATCGACGAAATCGATGGATTTCGGTGTGAGAACCACTCCACCCCCTGTCACGGTGTAGACGATCGTGTCACCTTGCTTGAGGCCCAGCTTGTCACGGACTGCCTTGGGCACGGTCACCTGGCCCTTCGATGTCATCGTGGCTTCTTCGCGGATCATCGGTTTCTCCTTACTTTTTCAGTGTAGTAAGGATGGTTGTACTGGACAAGGAAAAGCCGTTCACCGCGCCAGCTCCTTCAGGCCCTGGCGGATCAGCGTCGCGCTGTCGGCGTTCTCGCCGGCCTGTCTGAGCGCGGCGGCAACGGCATTGGCCGCCTGATCGCGGCCATAGCCGAGATTTGCCAGTGCCGAAACCGCGTCGGTCACGGGGGCGGAGGCGGCGCCCTCGCCCAACTCCCGCTTGAGGCCCGTTGCCGCTGCGGCGTCGCCGGCCAAGGCGGGCGCCCTGGTCTTCAGTTCGGTGACGATGCGCTGGGCGACCTTCGGTCCGATGCCCGGCGCGCGTGCGATCATCGCCCTGTCCTGAAGCGCGATCGCATTGGCCAGATCGGCCGCCGACAGGGTGGACAGCACCGCCAGCGCCACCTTGGCGCCGACGCCCTGGACGCCCTGCAGCAGGCGGAACCATTCGCGTTCGAGCGCCGACTGGAAGCCGAAAAGGCGCAACTGGTCCTCGCGCACATGGGTTTCGATGAACAGGATCGCGGCCTCGCCGGGGGCAAGGCTTGCCAGCGTGCGCGCCGGGCAGAAGGCGACATAGCCGACACCGTGCACGTCGATGATGACATGATCCTCGCCGACCTCGTCCACCATGCCCCTGAGCTTGCCGATCACGGGTGCGTGTCCGGCGCGATGATGGCGAGGTCGGGGAAATGGGTGCGAAAGCCCGGCGGGTGGCGCGTCAGCAGGGCATAACCGCGAATGGCGGCATGGGCGCCGATCAGAAAATCGGGGAGCGTGCGCTCGCCTCGTCCGCCAAGTTCCGACCAGACGATGGGCGACGGCGCGGTCGTTGCCGACACAAAGCCCGTTTTCATCGCCCGGGCCGGCCATCCCGTGCGATAGCTCCCGCCCGGCTCGATGCCGCGCTTGTCGCCAATGTGCCTGGGGATCGTCACCCGCCCCTTCCTGGTCACGCGCATGGGTTGGGCATCACATAGCGGCCAAAATGGAACAAGTCAAGAACAAAGAGTGTGGATCAGCATGCCGCCAGCCGCCGTTCCAGCGCGGCGCCGTCGCGATGATGGCCGTGGCAGATGGCGATGGCGAGCGCGTCGGCGGCATCCTCGGTGTCGAACGTCGCCCTGGGCAAAAGCGTGCGCACCATCATGGCGATCTGGGCCTTGCCGCCATGGCCGACGCCGATCACGGCCTTCTTGACCGCGTTGGGCGCATATTCGGCGACCGGCAGGCCGGCGCGCGCGGGGACCAGCATGGCCACGCCCCGCGCCTGACCCAGCTTCAGCGTCGCCGTAGCGTCCCTGTTGACGAAGGTCGCCTCGACGGCCGCCTCGTGCGGCGCGTGGGTCTGCAAGACCGCGCCGAGCCGGTCGTGGATCTGGCACAGGCGCGTTGCGAGATCGGCGTGCACGTCGGCGCGCACGGTGCCGGCCCCGACGAAGCCGAGCCGGTTGCCCGCCGCCTCGACGACGCCCCAGCCGGTGCGCCGGAGCCCGGGATCGATGCCGATGATGCGAATCATGTGTCCTGCGCTCTTTCGGGTCCGAGGCTAGACCGTTACCGGCCCCATGTGAACAAAAAGAAAACGGCGCTGCGCCCCGAATCGCGCTTGAGCCGGCGGCCGGGCCGTGCGACAGCCGCGCGGGGAAACCGCGATGGAACTGGTACACGATCGACCCCGGTTCGGCCTTGTGGGCCGTTATGGCCGCCGTGTTGACGGCCGGGGTCGTGCGCGGCTTTTCGGGCTTCGGCACGGCGATGGTCGTCGGCCCCGTCGCGGCCGCCGCCTATTCGCCGCAGACGGCGGTGATCGTCATCGTGATCATCGATTCGCTGCCGATCCTGCCGCTGGTGGTGCCCGCGCTCAGGAAGGTCGATCCGCGCGAGATCGGGCCGGTGGCCGCCGGTTACGCGCTGGCGCTGCCGCTGGGCATCTGGTTCCTGACCGCCGGCGATCCGATCATGTTGCGCTGGTTCATGTCGATGGTGATCTTCCTGGTCGTGCTCGTCCTTTGGAGCGGTTGGCGCTATCGCGGGCCGCGCACCGTCCCCGTGCGCGCGGGGGTGGGCGGCATATCCGGTTTTCTGGGCGGGTCCACCTCCCTTTCGGGCCCGCCGGTGATCCTCTACTGGATGGCGCTGCGCATCGGTGCCGGCTACGTGCGCGCAAACCTTCTCGTCTATCTGTTCATCGCCGAGCTGTTTGCGATCGGCGGCTATTTCCTGAGCGGGCTCCTGACGGCGCCGGCCATCTCGATCGGCATCACCGTCGCGCCCATCTACCTGGCGGGGCTTCTGGTCGGCGGCGCCCTGTTCGGCCGCGCGAGCGAAGCGACCTACAGGCGAATCGCATTGCTGATCGTTCTGTGCGCGGCGGTTCTTGCGATGCCTGTGCTGGACGGGGTGCGCGGTTAACGGCCCGTTCAAAGGCGCCCGCTATGGTCGGCCGCCATCAGGGACGCCGTGGGCCATGGCCGAAACGATCACCGAAAACGCCGTCGTCATCGGCGCCCATCCCGACGACGAACTGCTGTGGTTCACCGCCGTGCTGCGCAAGGCGCGCACGGTCATCATCGTCTATCGCGACTATTGGGCCGATCCGTCGCTGGGCCTGAAGCGCGCCGCGGCCGTGGCCGACCATCCGCACCCCGATGTGCGCTTTCCGGCGCTGCCCGAGCCGGGATCGTTCGGCATGGCGAGCCGGACCGCGCCCGAACCGGACCGTTTCGGCCTGGCGTTCGATGTCCGGACCGTCGCGCTGCGCGAGGCCAAGCGCCGGGCGATGATCGCGGCGTGCCGGCGCGGGAGCGTCGCGCCGGCGCCGGTGCGGCGGCTCTACGAGCAAAGCTTTGTCGATGTGAAGGCGGCGCTGGCACCGCTGCTTGACGGCACGATGAACGTCTTCACCCACAATCCGTGGGGCGAATATGGCCATGAGGATCACGTGCTCGTTCATCGCGCCGTCTGCGACCTCAGGCGGCAGATCGGCTTCACCCAATGGATGCCGCACTATGTGACGCCGCGCTCGATGGCGCTGGCCGAACGCTATCTGGCCGCCGATCCGGCGCCGCCGGTGACGCTGCCGGCCGATATCGCCTATGCGCGCAAGGTCGCCGACCTTTACAGGCGGCACCGGTGCTGGACGTGGCGCGATGACTGGTCGTGGTTCGCGGCCGAGCATTTCTCGCAGGTCACCGACCGCACCGCGCCGGCGGACGGTCCGGGCCGGCATCTGGGCGCGATGAACCTTTTCGCCTTCGACTGACCGCAGGCGCCGGTCAGGCCGACAGGCGCTCCATCACCGTGTCGGAAATGTCCTCGTTGGAATAGACGTTCTGAACGTCGTCATCCTCGTCCAGCGCATCGAGCAGCTTGAACAGCGTGTGCGCCTTGTCTTCCTCGACGGGCGTGCGGTTGTGCGGCTTCCAGACCGCATTGACCGCTTCGGCCTCGCCGAGCGCGCCTTCGAGCGCCCTGGACACGCTGCCCAGATCGGCGAAGGCGCAGGTGACGGTGTGACCGCCCGCGTCGGTCTCGACATCCTCGGCGCCCGCCTCGATGGCCGCTTCCATCACCGCCTCGGCGTCGCCCGCCTCGGACCCGTAGACGATCTCGCCGACCCGGTCGAACATGAAGGAGACCGAGCCGGTCTCGCCCAGTGAGCCGCCATTCTTGGAGAACGCCGCGCGGATGTTGGAGGCCGAGCGGTTCAGATTGTCGGTCAGCGCCTCGACGATGACGGCGACGCCGCCCGGCCCGTAGCCCTCATAGCGCATCTCCTGATAGTCCTCGCCGCCGGCGCCCGTGCCCTTGGTGACGGCGCGCTGGATGTTGTCCTTGGGCATGGACTGGCCCCTGGCGTTCTGGATGGCCAGGCGAAGGCGCGGGTTCATGTCCGGGTCCGAGACGCCGCCGCCCATCTTGACGGCGACCGTGATCTCCTTGGACAGGCGCGAAAACAGCTTCGAGCGCGCCGCGTCCTGCCGCCCCTTGCGGTGCATGATGTTCTTGAACTTGGAATGACCTGCCATGACGGACCCGCTTGTCTTGACGTTTCGGGAATCCGCAGCGCTTTTAGGGGCAAAGCCGGCGCGCGTCCAGCGCCGGCGGGGGGAGGACCCATGACCGAGATCGGCATCGCCGTCGCCGCCGTCGCATTGATGGTCTGGCTGCTGCTGAAGGAGAATTCGCGCCGCGGCGTCAGGACCGTGCGCGCCTATCTGTTCATGAAGGCGCTGGAGGACGGCAAAAGCGTCGGCGAGGCGAACCAGGCGGCCCGTGTCGACCCCAAGAACATGTCGAAGCGGCATATCCACGACACGATGCTTTACCTCAACGCGCACCATCGCGGGCGGCAGGGGCCGCTGATGAAGAAGGCCGAAAAGGCCGGGTTGCAATGGTGAGGAAAGGGCGGGGGACAATAAGGCCGGATTGAACTGGTCGGGCGCAGCCGGCGATCTATCTGGAAGGGAACGATCCGAAGCCGGCTCCGGGGAGTTCCGATGCGCTTTCAATTCGCCTGTGTCGCGGCCGCAGCAGTGACGGCCGCTTTCCTGCTCGCCGCGCCCGCCGCCGCGCAGACCGGTGACGGGGGGCAGCCGGTCAGCCAGTGCCTGGCCATCGCGCAGGCGCCGCCGCGCATCGTGCACGTCTCGGCGCCCGCCAGCCCCCTCGCCGTAGACGGCGACGTGACGATCACGTTCGCCGGCCATTCCACCTACCGCATCGTCACGCCGGCCGGCGTGACGATCGCGACCGACTTTTCCGGCGTCTACGGCCACACGCCGACGCCGCGCGTGATCACCATGAACAGGGCGCATTCGACCCATTTCACGCTCAATCCGGACCCTGCGATCGAGGTGGTGCTGCCGGGCTGGGACGATGGCGATCCCGATGGCGCCGATCATGACGTGGTGGTCGGCGATGTCTATGTGCGCAACGTGACCACGGACATTCGCCGCTGGGATTTGGGCGGGCTGACCGCGAACCAGAACTCGATCTTCATCTTCGAGGTGGCGGGGCTGTGCATCGGCCATCTGGGCCATCTGCACCATAGGCTGACCGACGATCATTTCGCGCAGATCGGCCGGCTCGACGTGCTGATGGTTCCCGTCGATGGCGGGCTGACCATGGCGCATGATGGGATGGCCGAGATCACCGCGCGCCTGAGGTCCTCGGTCGTCCTGCCGATGCATCTGCGCGGCAATGCGATCGACCGGTTCATGTCCCTGATGGGGCCGGACTGGGCCGTCGACGTCCTCGACGGCGATACCGTCACCGTCAATGTGCGCGATCTGCCGCGGCGGCCGACGATCATGGTGCCGGCGAGCTTGGCGCGGCGCGGGTGAGCGGCGCGATTGCCGGGTTCGATGGGCGGCTGGACGCGCCGGCGCACAGGATCGCGGATCGGGACGGTCTCGCTTCGCCGCCTGCGCCCTGAGGGATGCGCGAACGGGCATCCGCTCACCACCAGTCGGGCATCGTTTCGGCGAGCCGCGGTCCGATGCGCACGGGCGCGATCCTCTCGCACAGGCCGGTCCGGTCGCTGATGTCGGCCGCGACGCCGCACAGCGTGCCGGGACCGGTCGCCGCCTCGAAGCGCCCCCTTGGCACCTTGGTCAGGAAGCGGTTGAGCGGCTCCTCCTTGTCCATGCCCAGCGAATGGCCGTAATCGCCGCACATGCCCACGTCCGAGATGTAGCCGGTGCCGCCGTCGAGGATCATGTGGTCGGCGGTCGGCGTGTGGGTATGGGTTCCGGCCACAAGGCTCGCCCGGCCGTCGACGAAATGGGCAAAGCAGACCTTCTCGGACGTCGCCTCGGCGTGGAAGTCGAAGATCACGCAATCGAAGTCGCGGCCCAGCCCGCCGTCTTCGAGCTGGCGCGCGGCGGCGGCGAACGGATCGTCCAGGTCGGGCGCCATGAACACCCGGCCCATGATGTTGGCGACCATGACACGGGCGCCGTTGCGGGCCTCGAAGACGCCCATGCCCTTGCCCGGCGTGCCGCCCGGATAGTTGGCCGGGCGCAGAAAGCGCGGCTGGCGGTCGGCGAAGACGAGCGCCTCGCGCTGGTCCCAGACATGGTTGCCGGTGGTCATCACGTCGGCGCCGGCGTCGAGCGTGTCGGTCAGGATCTGCTCGGTCACGCCGAAGCCGCCGGCCGCGTTCTCGCCATTGACGATGACGAAGTCGACGGCGTGGTCGGCGATCAGGCCCGGCAGACGGTCGAAGACGACGGTCCGCCCGGAGCGGCCCACCATGTCCCCCAGAAAAAGCAATCTCATGGGATTGCCTCTAACGCCGCCGCGCGAAATCCTGCAAGCCGTTTTCCGTCAGCACCGCGTGCAGCGGCACATCGTGCGGCGCGGCGGGCACATATGCCACGCGCTGGCATTCGAAGGCCAGGCCGATCAGCCGGGGCCGCCGTCCCGCCGCGCGCAGACGGGCGATCGCCCGGTCGTAATGGCCGGCGCCATAGCCGATCCGGTTGCCGCTTGCGTCGAAGGCGGCGAGCGGCAGGAGCATGATGTCGGGGTCGATCGCTTCCGCCTCGGGACCGGGCGCCATGGTGCCGAAGCCGCCCGGCGCGAGGGGCGCGGCGGGATCGTATCGGCGAAAGACGATGGTCGTCCGGTCGAGCACGGCGGGCAGCGCGATGGTCGCGCCTTTGGCGGCGAGCGCGTCCGTCAGCGGGCGGGGATCGATCTCCGAGCGGATCGGCCAGAAGGCGGAGACGGCCGCTGTCGCCCGCGGCGCGAGCGCCTCGGCGTGGCGTGCAAGAACACGGGCAGCGCGCAGGCGCGCCTGCGGGGCAAGAGCGTCGCGGCGGGCCAGGGTCCGGGCGCGGATGGTGGCCTTGTCGGCCCCGGTCTGGTCCATTCTTCTCCCTGCCGGGCGCGTGTGTCCCGGCCCTGCCGGTGGCGGTTGCCGACCGCGACAGTCGGTGGAGCGCGGCATCCCGGGAACCTACCGAAGCAGGTGGGTGCCGGATGTCCGGGCCCACGGGCCCGGTCAGCGCCAGCTCCCTTAGGATGCGTAAGGCCCCGGGGAATTGTCTCCTGCCGCAAAGCGCAGTCGGCGCGACCTGTATAGAGCAATTGCAGCGAAGGTGGGAACCGGTTTCGCTGCAATTGCTGCCAAGCCTGTCGCCGAAGGGCCGCCCGGCGCCGCGCGCTCTGTCGAGCGCGAACACGAACCTTGCGCCTCAAGACACCTTGGCGGCGATCGTTTCGATCTTGTCTGCGAGCGCGCCCAGCCGTTCGGCCAGCATCGCTTCGATCCTGCCGGCCTTGCCCAGCGCATCGTCGCGCGTCCTGCGGACCCCTTCGAGCTCGGTCTCCAGGCCCGTGACGCGCACTTGCATCTCCGCAAGCTCGTCCATGATCATGATGCCGGCCATCACCGTCAGCCGCAGGTCGCCGATCTCGCCGAACGACGTCTTCAGGTGCGCGACATATTTGTCGAGCC
>NZ_CFIFWG010000028.1:0-11410 GCF_984466335.1 Roseitalea sp.
ACCATCTCGATGCTGCCGCCGCCCCGATCGCCGGCGACGCCGTCGGGCGCGCGGAAGGCGGAGATGACGCCGTAGGCCGAATAGCGCGCCTCCTCGACACCGGTCAGGATCCTGATCTCGCTGCGCAGGATAGCCTGGGCGCGGACGATGAAATCGGCGCCGTTTTCAGCGTCGCGCGCGGCCGCGGTGGCAAGCACATGCAGCGTGGCCACACGCGCCTGGTCGGCCAGCGCCCGGTAGCGGGACAGGGCGGCCAGGGTTCGTTCGACGGCGGCGGCGTCCATGCGGCCGGTCCGGGCGATGCCCCGGCCAAGCCCGCAGGAAACCTTCTCGTTGAACAGAACGGCCGGCGCCCGGACCATGCCTTCGTAGATCACGATCCGCACCGAGTTCGACCCGATGTCGATCACGCCGACGGGCGCGCGGTTCTTCAATCGGCCCTGGGCGTCTTCGGTTTCAATCACGGACCAAAGCTCCGGCGACGTTGCCACGCAACCTGCGTCACACCTCGTTCTGATCGCGTTTGCGATGCGCAATCAAGCGCGGCGCCGACGATTTCAACGACTTTCCGCGACCCGACAGGCTGGGATTGGTCATGAAATAGGTCTGGGCGTCAAACGATTCCTCGTCCTGGCCCGGCTCGATGCGGCGCGAACGGCCGTTTTCGAGCACCTGATAGCTCTGCTGGTTGTCGAGCAGGTTGGCCAGCATGATTTGGCTGAGCACCTGCTCGTGCACGGTCCCGTTTTCAAGCGGCACGAGCGTTTCGACGCGGCGGTCGAGGTTGCGCGGCATCAGGTCGGCCGATCCCATATAGATCACCGCGTCTTCCGAGGGCAGGCCCTGGCCGTTGCCGAAGCAATAGATGCGCGAATGTTCGAGAAAGCGTCCGACGATCGACTTGACGCGGATATTGTCGGACAGGCCCTCCACCTGCGGCCTCAGGCAGCAGGTGCCGCGCACGACAAGGTCCACCTCGACGCCCGCGGCGCTCGCCTCGTAGAGCGCGTCGATCAGGCGTCCGTCGACCAGCGAGTTCATCTTCATCCAGATGGCCGCGTCCCGGCCGGCGCGCGCATGCCCGATCTCCGCCTCGATCAGGCCCAGCAGGCGGTCGCGCATATGCATGGGCGAAACGGCCAGCTTCATGTCCTCGGGCGGATCGGCGTAGGAGGTGATGAAGTTGAACACCTGCGCGACATCGTGCGCGATCACCGGATCGACGGTGAAATAGGACAGGTCCGTGTAGATCTTGGCCGTGATCGGGTGGTAGTTGCCGGTGCCCAGATGGACATAGGAGCGAAGACCGTTCTCCTCGCGCCGCACGACCAGCGACATCTTGGCGTGGGTCTTCAGTTCGACGAAACCGAAAACGACCTGCACGCCCGCCCGTTCCAGATCGCGCGCCCAGCGGATGTTGGCCTCCTCGTCGAAACGCGCCTTGAGCTCGACCAGCGCGGTGACCGACTTGCCGGCCTCGGCCGCGTCCATCAGCGCGCGCACGATCGGGCTGTCGTTGGAGGTGCGATAGAGCGTCTGCTTGATGGCGATGACGTCGGGGTCGGCGGCCGCCTGGCGCAGGAACTGAACGACGACGTCGAAGCTCTCGTAGGGGTGGTGGACGATGATGTCCTTCTGGCCGATCGCCGCCAGGCAGTCGCCATTGTGCTCGCGGATGCGCTCGGGAAAGCGCGCCGTATAGGGCGGATAAAGAAGGTCGTCGCGCGGGATCCTGACGATCTCGGAGACCGTGTTGAGCGCAAGAATGCCGGGCTGGACGGATATGCGCGCCTCGGGCACGGCCAGCTCGTGGGCGACGAACTCGCGCAGCATGCGCGGCATCTCGTGGTCGAACTCGATGCGGATCACCTGGCCGCGCCGCCGCCGCTTGAGCGCGCTCTCGAAGAAGCGGACCAGATCCTCGGCCTCTTCCTCCACCTCAAGATCGCTGTCGCGGATGATGCGGAAGGTGCCCTGCCCCCGGATCTCATAGCCCGGATAAAGGCGCGCGATGTAAAGGCCGACAATGTCCTCAAGCGATATGAAGCGGTAGCCGGGCGCCTCGGTGGGCAGCGCCACGAAGCGCGACAGCGCCGTGGGCAGGCGCAAAAGCGCGTTCATGACCTTCCTGGTGGCGCGGTTGACCAGTTGAAGGGCGATCGAGAAGCCAAGATTGGGGATGAACGGGAACGGATGCGCCGGATCGATCGACAGCGGCGTCAGGACCGGAAAGATGGTCTGGAGGAATTCGTCCTCAAGCCATTCGCGGTCGGCCTCAGACAGGGTCTCGGCGCGCACGATCTCGATGCCCTCGCGCACCAGTTCCTCGCGCAGTTCGGACAGGACGACCTGCTGCTCGGTCTGGAGCCGGCCGATCTCCTCAAGCACCATGCGCAGCTGCTCCTCGGGCGCGCGGCCGTCGACCGAACGCTCGGACACGCCCTCGCGCACCTGGCCGGCAAGGCCGGCGACGCGCACCATGAAGAATTCGTCCAGATTGGCCGCCGAGATCGACAGGAAACGCATGCGTTCGAGCAGCGGCTGGCGCTCGTTGCGGGCCTCGTCGAGAACACGCCAGTTGAACTGTAGCCAGGAGAATTCGCGGTTGATGAAGCGGGCCGGATCATCCTTTGCGATCAGCGCGACCGGCGATGTCGGCGCGCCGTGCACCTCGCCCTCATTGGCGTAGTTGTGAGCGACGTCCTGAATGTCCGTCTTGTCCATGGTCGACCTGTCCACCTTGCGCGCCGCAGCGGCCCTGTTTCACAATTACCACGTTTTGGTGGCGGTGCGAGCGGCGAATGCGGGCATGGCTAAAGCGACAGCCGCCGGCGTTCGTCCTCGATGTGGCGCAGCACGTCGGCGGCCAGCGGCCGCGTGATCGAGGTCTTGCGCGCGAGCGCGGCCCGGTCGAGCCGGTCGACGACCCTCGCCACCGCCGACAGCGAGCGTTCGAGCCGCGCCAGCAGGTAGGCGATGACCGCCGGATCGACCGAGACCTGCCGGTCGGCGAACAGCTTGACGGCGACGGCGCGCAGCAGGTCCTCGTCCGGCACGCCCAGTTCGGCGCGCATCGCAGCGCGCAGGCGCGATGCCAGATCGGGCGTGGCCAGGGGCCAGACCGCCGGGTTGGAGGCGGCGGTCATCATCATCGTGCCGCCCGCGCCGCGCACCGCGTTCAGAAGGTGGAACAGTGCGGCCTCGTCGAGATTGCCCCGCGCCAGCCCGTCGGCCAGAACGGGCCGGCCCGCCCGCGCCGCTTCAAGATCGGCCGCCGACGGCCTTCCGGGCTGGGCAAGGGCATGGGCGCCGGCGATCGAGCGCCAGACGGCGGCAAGATGGGTCTTGCCGCTGCCGGCCGGCCCGACGATCACGGCGAAGGGCGCGGTCCAGCCCGGCCAGCCATCGACCAGGGCGGCGGCGGCCCGGTTGGCCCCGGTCACGATCAGATCGTCCCGCGCCAGGGACGGCACGGCCGCCAGATCGAGCAGCATCTGGCGATCGGAGGGGGTCACGGTCGCGGCCCGCCCGCTCACGCGCCCGGCTTTTCGGACGAGCCGGTGTAAAGATCGGAATCGAGGTAGCGCGAGACGGCAAAGCGCACCAGAACGCCGATCGCGGCGGCGGCCGGCACGGCGATCAGCATGCCGGTGAAGCCCATCATCGATCCGAACGCGAACAGGGCGAACATCAGCCACACCGGATGCAGGCCGACGCTCTCGCCGACCCATTTGGGCTGAAGGACGTTGCCTTCCAGAATCTGGCCGACGAAGAAGATGGCCGCGATCAGCGCGATCATCGGCCAGTCCGGCCAGAACTGGACCAGCGCCACGCCGACCGACAGGACGAGGCCGACGATCGAGCCGACATAGGGTATGAAGCCGATAATGCCGGCGAACAGGCCGATCAGCAGCGCGAAGTTGAGGCCGGCCAGCGACAGCGCGACCGCGTAGAAGACGCCCATGAACAGGCTGACGCAGCCCTGGCCGCGCACGAAGCCGGCGAGCGCTCCGTCGATCTCGGCGGCGATCGCGCGCACCGTCGCGGCATGATCGCGCGGTATGCAGGAATCGACGCGTTCGACCATGCGGTCCCAGTCGAGCAGCATGTAGAAGGCGACCACCGGCGTGACGACGAACAGGCTTGCGATGTTGATCATCGCCAGGCCGGACGACCAGATGCCCTGCGCCAGCCCGGCCGCGACGCCGGCGCCGCGGGCAAGCAGCTCCTCAAGCCCGGAGGGAATCTCGCCCGGGCCGGCCGGAAGATAGCCGTTCAGCCAGTCCGCGCGGGCCAGCAGCCCCGCGGACAGTTCGCGCAGGCGCGTCAGATAGTCCGGCGCCCCCGCGATGAAATCGATCAGTTGCGTGCCCAGGACCGGGACGATCACCAACAGCGACAGCGCGAACAACAGAACGAACAGGGCCAGGATGGCGATCGTGGCGGCAAGCCGCGACAGGCCGCGCCGTTCCAGGAAATCGGCGACGGGGTCGAGGAAATAGGCGAGCGCGAGGCCGGCCAGGAACGGAAACAGGATCGACCGGAACATATAGAGGAACACGATGAGCGCACAGAGCGCGCCGAGCCAGAAGACGGTCTGCCGGCGCAGGGTCCGCGCGGAAATGTGCTGGGTCATCGTGAATACCCGCCTTGGCCCATGTGCCGGACAAACACCACGCCATAGGTGGCAAAGGAGGCCAAGGTCAAGGCGGCGGTCGCCCAGATCAGCAGGTCCTTAAGGCGGCCGGGGTCGAACATGAAGGCATGGGCGCCCATGACGAGCGCGACCAGGGCGATCTGGAAGGCGGTCGTCGCCTTGGAGACCATCATGGGGCGGATCGTCAGCGCCTTGCCGCGCACGAGGGCGACCCCGACCCCGATCAGGATCAGCGTGTCCCGCGACACCGCCAGCGCCACAAGCCAGGCCGGCACGAGCGACAGCACCGCCAGGATGACGAAGCCGGTGACCAGAAGCGCCTTGTCGGCGACCGGATCGAGCCAGGCGCCGAACACCGAGCTCTGATCGAACCAGCGGGCGATGATGCCGTCGACCGCATCCGAAAGGCCGGCGATCACGAACAGCCAGAAAGCGGCCTGCCAGCGGCCTTCGAGCATCAGCCATGCCAGAACCGGCACGGCGGCGATCCGCGCCAGCGTGATCGCGTTCGGCACCGTCAGCAGCGTGGCGCGCGCGGGTTTGTCGAGTGTCATGGCCCTCAATATGGCCGGTCGCCCGGCCCGTTCCAAGACGGTCGCGGCCGGCGCGGCGGACAACCCGCCTTTTCTGTGGCCAGGCGCCGCCGGCGATGGCGCCGGCACCGGCGATCGCCTAAGAGCAGGCGTACGGGCATGGCGGAGACGAGCATGAACCAGCCGGATCGGAACAAGGGCAGGAACGGGCTGACCTATGCCGGGGCGGGCGTCGACATCGATGCCGGCAACGCGCTGGTCGAGGCGATCAAGCCGGCGGTCCGGTCGACCGCCCGGCCCGGCGCGGACGGCGCCATCGGCGGGTTCGGCGGCCTGTTCGACCTGAAGGCGGCCGGCTTCGCCGATCCGGTGCTGGTCGCCGCCAATGACGGGGTGGGCACCAAGCTCAAGATCGCCGTCGAGACCGGCATCCACGACACGGTCGGCATCGACCTGGTGGCGATGTGCGTCAACGATCTGGTCGTCCAGGGCGCCGAACCCCTGTTCTTTCTCGATTATCTGGCCACCGGCGCGCTCGATGTGGATCAGGGCGCGGCCATCGTCGCCGGGATCGCCGAAGGCTGCCGACAGGCCGGCTGCGCGCTGATCGGCGGGGAGACGGCGGAGATGCCGGGCATGTATCGTCACGGCGATTACGATCTGGCCGGTTTCGCCGTCGGCGCGGCCGAGCGCGGCGCGCTCCTGCCCCGGCGCGATGCGATGCGGGCCGGCGACGCGCTGCTCGGGCTCGCCTCCTCGGGCCTTCATTCGAACGGCTTTTCGCTGGTGCGCCGCATCATCGAGAGCGGCGGCGCGGCGCTCGGCGATCGGGCGCCGTTCGATCCGGGCCGGCGGCTGGGCGAGGCGCTTCTCGAACCCACGCGCATCTATGTGCGGGCCCTGCTCGCCGCGATCGGGCGGACGGACGCGATCACCGGGCTCGCCCACATCACCGGCGGCGGGCTGACCGAAAACGTGCCGCGCGCGCTGCCCGACCATCTGGCCGCCGACATCGATCCGGGCGCCATCGCCGTGCCGCCGGTCTTCGCCTGGCTGGCCCGCGAAGGCGGGATCGCCGCCGACGAGATGTTGCGCACCTTCAATTGCGGGATCGGCATGGTCGCGATCGTCGCCGCCGACCGGGCCGAGGCGGTCGCCACCTGCCTGCGCGAGGAAGGCGAGACGGTGGTGCCACTCGGCCGCCTCGCCCCGCGCGAGGGCGCGCCGGTCACCTATCGCGGGGCGCCGGCGCTTTGAGCGCGCACGACCGCAAGCGCCGCGTGGCCGTGCTGATCTCCGGGCGCGGCTCGAACATGGTCGCGCTCGCCGATGCCTGCGACGCCCCGGACTATCCGGCCGCGATCGCGGGCGTCATCTCCGACAGGGCCGACGCGGCGGGGCTCGAAGCGGCGCGGGCGCGCGGCATTCGCGCCCTCGCCCTGCCCCGCGCCGGCTTCGACGGCAAGGCGGGCCATGAAGCGGCGATCCACGATCAGCTCGTCGCCTGGCGCGCCGAACTGGTGTGCCTGGCCGGCTTCATGCGGCTCTTGAGCGCGGCGTTCCTCGCCCCCTGGCAAGGCCGCATCCTCAACATCCACCCCTCGCTGCTGCCGCGCCACAAGGGGCTCGACACGCATCGGCGCGCGATCGAGGCGGGCGATGGCGAACATGGCTGCTCGGTGCACCACGTCACCGCCGGCATGGACGAGGGGCCGGTCATCGCACAGGCACGGCTGCCGGTTCTGCCCGAAGACACGCCCGGCACGCTCGCGGAGCGGGTGCTGGTCGAAGAGCATCGCCTCTATCCGCGGGCGCTGCGCGCGCTGATCGAGGCGCACGGCGCGCGGTAACCGCTTGGCGCCCGCCGCGCGGCTTGCTATGGCTTGGCCGCGCCGCCCGCCAGACGAGACCCCTCATGCCCACACTGCTCTATTCGCCCGCCTCGCCCTACAGCGCCAAGGTGCGCATGGCGGCCAGACATCTCGACCTGCCCGTCGACGCCGAGACCGTCACCACCGGGGAGGAGCCGGACGTGCTGATCAAGGCGAACCCGCTGGGCAAGATCCCCACGCTGACGCTCGACGACGGCACCGCCCTGTTCGACAGCCGCGTCATCATGGGCGAACTCGACCGGATGAGCGATCACGGCCTTTATCCGCGCAATCGCGACAGGCGGCGCGCGGCCGAACGGCTCGAAGCGGCCGCCGACGGGCTATGCGATGCGCTGCTCGCACAAGCCTATGAGCGGCGCATGCGCCCCCAAGAAAAGGTTCACACGCCATGGCTCGACTATCAGGCGCGCAAGGCCAGGCGCACGTTCGACTGGCTTGAGAGCGAGGTGCCCGCCCTTCGCGGCCGGCTGCACGGCGGCCATTTCGCGCTGGCCGCGGCGCTCGGCTATGCCGACCTGCGCTTTGCCGGCATGAACTGGCGCCGCGGGCGACCGCGCCTGAGGCGGTTTGTGTCCCGCTTCGCGGACGCCTTTCCCGATCACGGCGCCTATATGCCGTCCTGAACGAAAGGGGCCGTACCCTGAGAGCCGCGCCCTCGGGTTACGGCCCCGCCGGACGCGGCCCGGTCGAGGCGCTCAGAACCTCAGGCCGATGCCCGCGCGCACGGTGTTCTCCTGAAAGCCCGACGAGACGACGGTGCCGCCGAGATTGAAGTCCCTGGCCTGGTAATCGGTGTATCGATATTCGAGCCGGCCGAAGACGGTCTCGGTCAGAAAGGCTTCGGCGCCCACCCCGACGGTCCAGCCAAGATGGGTGTTCCGGTCGGAGCCGGCGGGCGCGGTCACCTCGGCCTGGGTGAACGCGCCGCCCGCCGTGCCGTAGATCATGAACGGATCGAAAGCATAGCCCAGGCGGGCACGCAGCGAACCGAACACGCCCTGCTCGGCGGTCGCGCCGGCCCGTGTGCCTTCAACGCCCGAATAGCCCAGGTCGGCCTCCGCGCCATAGACGAACGCGCCGTTCTGGAAGTTGATGCCGGCGAAGGCGCCGCCGGCGAAACCATCGGCGTCGATGTTGCCGGTGGTGGCGTCGAACGTGCCGAAATCATAGCCCGCGAACGCGCCGGCATAAACGCCGGACCAGGTCGCGACGGGCGCGAACGTGGTCGCCGGTGCGAGCGGCGGCGCGGGCGGAAGGTCGATGGCATCGGCGGCGCGGGCGGCCCCCGTCGCCGACAGGGCGGCGAGCGAGGTCGCCGCCAGAAGGGTCAATGTCTTGGTCATCTGCAAACTCCACGACTTTTCTTGGTCCCCATGCGGCACAAGGCCGATATGCGGGAAGCCCCCAAGCTTCAGCCCACCAGATGATCCGCAAATGCGGCAACGGCATATCGCAAATGAGGAATTTCAGTGACGCAAATGTGGCGCTTCCGCCTTGCGGCAAAGGACCGGACCGGGCCTTGCGGCGCCGAACCGAAATTCGTGCGCGCGCGGTTTTATTTGCGCAACGAGTGCGTATATAGGCGGTCCGACCCGCCCGCCCTTTCGTGATCCCATGATGTCGTGATCCCATGATGCTGTTCGACATCGCCATGCTCGCCGCCGGACTGGTGCTGCTGTTCTTTGCGGGCGACTATCTGGTCAAGGGCGCGGTGGGGCTGGCCAAGAATCTGGGCATTCCGGCGCTGCTCATCGGGCTGACGATCGTCGCCTTCGGCACCTCGGCGCCGGAACTGTTCGTCGCGCTGCAATCGGCGCTGAGCGGGGTTCCCGACATTGCGACCGGCAACGTGGTCGGCTCGAACATCGCCAACGTCCTTTTGGTTATGGGCCTGCCGGCGCTGATGTCGCCGATTCGCGCCAACCAGCGCGGTCTGTCGCGCAACGCCGCGATCATGCTCGTGTTCACGGTCGCCTTCATGTGGCTGATCGGCGACGGGCTTTTGTCGCGGCCGGAGGCGGCCGGCCTGTTCGGCGGCCTTCTGGTGTTCATCGCAGCGCAGGCCTGGCGCGCCCAGCAGGCGATAGCGGCCGCCGACGAGGACGAGGTGCCCGGCGATTATCACGAGGAGATCGGCGAAGCGCCGCACAATCCGGCGCTGATCGCGGCCTATCTGGCCGGCGGCATCGTCGGTCTGCCGATCGCGGCTCATTTCACGGTTGCCGGCGCCTCGGGCATCGCCGTCACGTTCGGCGTTTCCGAAGCGGCGATCGGGCTGACGATCGTCGCCATCGGCACCTCGCTGCCGGAGCTGGCCACCTCCCTCGCCGCCGCCCTGCGCAGGGAGACCGACGTCGCGCTCGGCAACATCATCGGCTCGAACATCTTCAATATCGCCGCCATCATGGGCATTACCGGCATGGTGATCGCCGTGCCGGTCTCGTCCGACATCATCGTCCGGGACAATTGGGTCATGCTGGTCACGTCGCTGCTGCTGGCGATAATCTGCTTTGCCCGCATCACGACCGGAAAAACGATCGGCGCGGCTATGCTCGCCGCCTATGTGACCTATGTGGTGATGGTGTTCTGAAAGAGCGTTGCGAGGGCGCTTGGCCGACCGGACATATAAAAGACAGACACCCGCAGCGCTCGTGACCGGCGCCTCAAGGCGGATCGGACGGGCGATCGCCACCGATCTCGCCGCGCACGGCTTCGACGTCGCCATCCACGCCAGTTCATCCATCGAAGAGGCGCGGCGCCTTGCGGCGGCGCTGTCCGGCAATGGCCGAAGGGCCGCGGCGCTGTCGGCCGACCTGACGGACACGGCGCAGACGCGGGCGCTGATCGACCGGGCGGCCGAGGCGCTGGGCCGGCCGATCGCCCTGCTCGTCAACAACGCTTCGGTCTTCGTCGACGATGCGGTCGGCGCCCTCGACGACACCGTCTGGGACGCCCATTTCGATCTCCACGTCCGGGCGCCCGTCCTGCTGGCGGGGGCGATGGCGGCGGCGCTGCCGGACGAGGGGGACGGCCTTGTCGTCAACATCGTCGACCAGAGGGTCCGCCGGCTGACGCCGCGCTTTTTCTCCTATACGCTGTCCAAGTCCGCGCTCTGGACGGCGACGCAGACGATGGCGCAGGCGCTCGCCCCGCGCATAAGGGTCAACGCCATCGGCCCCGGCCCGGCGCTCAGGAACCCGCGCCAGTCGGACGCCGATTTCGCCGCGCAGGCCGGAGCGGTGCCGCTCGGTCGCGGCCCCGGCCTGGGCGAGTTCGGCGCGACCATCCGCTATCTTTGGCAGGCGCGATCGGTGACCGGCCAGATGATCGCGCTCGACGGCGGCCAGCATCTGGCCTGGCGGACGCCCGACAGCATCGGCGTGGAGTAAACGCCCGGACCGGTGCCGCGCGCCACTTGAACGGGGCCGCCAAAGCGGCCCAAATGAACACCATGGACCGGATGCAGGACAGCGATTCCAACATCAAGGCGGCCAATGCCGTTTCGGGCAGGACGCTCGCGCGCGATCTGGTGTGGGAACAGCAGACCGCCTCGGAAAGCGGCCTGTCCGGCCCCGATCTGATCACCGCCATCGCCAAACGGCTGCCGAACCGGCCGGGCGTCTACCGCATGTTCAACGCGGCCGGCGACGTCCTTTACGTCGGCAAGGCGAAATCGCTGAAGAGCCGGGTGACGAGCTATGCGCGCCTGGGCGGACACACCAACCGCATCGCCCGCATGATCGCCCGAACCGCATCGATGGAGTTCGTCACCACGCGCTCGGAGACCGAGGCGCTCCTGCTCGAAGCCAATCTGATCAAGCGCCTGCGGCCGCGCTTCAACGTGCTCCTGCGCGACGACAAGAGCTTTCCCTACCTCATGCTGAGCGCCGATCACGACGCGCCGGGCCTTTTCAAGCATCGCGGCGCGCGCAGCAGGAAGGCCGACTATTTCGGCCCGTTCGCCTCGGCGGGCGCGGTGGGCCGGACGATCAACGCGCTGCAAAGAGCGTTCCTTTTGCGCACCTGCACCGACAGCGTCTATGAGAGCCGCACGCGGCCCTGCCTGCTCTATCAGATCAAGCGCTGCTCGGCGCCGTGCACGGGCGAAATCGCGATCGAGGACTATGGCCGGCTCGTGGAGGAAGCCAAGGCGTTCCTGTCGGGCAGGAGCCGGGCGGTGCAGGCGCAGATGGCCCGCACCATGCAGGAGGCGTCCGACGCGCTCGATTTCGAGCGGGCCGCGCTCTATCGCGACCGGATCGCGGCGCTCACCACCATCCAGAGCCATCAGGGCATCAACCCGCAGGGCATCGAGGAGGCCGACGTCT
>NZ_CFIFWG010000028.1:11420-22935 GCF_984466335.1 Roseitalea sp.
CGGGGTGACCTGCGTCCAGGTGTTCTTCTTCCGCACCGGGCAGAACTGGGGCAACCGCGCCTACTTCCCCAAGGCCGACGCGTCGATGGAGCCCGGCGAGGTGCTGGGCGCGTTCGTGTCGCAGTTCTACGACGACAGGCCCTGCCCGCGGCTGATCCTGCTGTCCCACGCCGTCGAGGACAATGCGCTGATCGAACAGGCGCTGACGCTGCGCGCCGGCCGCAAGGTCGCCGTGACCGCGCCCAAGCGCGGCGAAAAGCACGCGCTGGTCGGCCACGCCACGGCGAACGCCAGGGAAGCGCTCGGCCGCCGTCTGGCCGAGACCGCCTCGCAAGGCAAGCTGATGCACGCGCTGGCCGAGACGTTCGGCCTTGAGCGGGCGCCGCGCCGCATCGAGGTGTTCGACAATTCCCACATCATGGGCACCAATGCGGTGGGCGCGATGATCGTGGCGGGGCCGGAAGGCTTCGTCAGGAACCAGTACCGCACGTTCAACATCCGCTCGACCGACATCACGCCCGGCGACGATTTCGGCATGATGGGCGAGGTCATGCAGCGGCGCTTTGCGCGGCTGGTCAGGGAGCACGGACCCGAGCGCGACGAGGACGGCGATGCCGGGACCGATGCCGGCGATGCGGCCCTGCCCGCCTGGCCCGACCTGCTTTTGATCGATGGCGGGCTGGGCCAGCTCAACGCGGTCAGGGCCATCCTAGACGATATGGGCGTGGCCGACCGGATCGCGCTGATCGGCGTCGCCAAGGGCGTCGACCGCGACGCCGGCCGCGAACGGTTCTTCATGCCCGGCCGCAAGGACTTCTCGCTGCCCCCCCGCGATCCGGTGCTCTACTTCATCCAGCGCCTGCGCGACGAGGCGCACCGGTTCGCCATCGGCTCGCACCGCGCCCGGCGCAAGAAGGAGATGATCAGGAACCCGCTCGACGAGATCGCCGGCATCGGCCCCAGCCGCAAGCGGGCGCTGCTGCACCATTTCGGCACCGCCAAGGCGGTCGCGCGCGCCGCGGCCGAGGACATCGCCAAGGTGGACGGCATATCGGACACCATCGCCGCCCAGATTTACGCCCATTTCCATGACGGGGCGTAGTCGCCGGCGGCCGGCGCGCTTGACGCGCCCCGGCCTCGCATGGTGGTTAGACCGCGAACTCATGAACGCGATGGATTGGGCGGATGCAGCGCGATGACCGACACTTCCTCCGAGCACACCTATTCGGTCCCGAACCTTCTGACCTACGGGCGTATCATCGCCGTGCCGCTGATGGTGCTGTGCTTCTTCGTCGAGGGCCGTCTGGTCGCCAGCGATTTCGCCCGCTGGTCGGCGCTGGCGATCTTCGTCATCGCCTCGATCACCGACTATCTGGACGGCTATCTTGCGCGCAAATGGCAGCAGGGCTCGGCGATCGGCAGGATGCTCGACCCGATCGCCGACAAGCTGCTGGTCTCGGTCGCGCTGCTGCTTTTGGCCGCGGAGGGCTCGATCGCCGGCTGGAGCCTGTGGGCGGCGATCATCATCCTGTGCCGGGAGATCCTGGTTTCGGGTCTGCGCGAATATCTGGCCGCGGTGAAGGTCTCGGTGCCCGTCAGCCAGCTCGCCAAGTGGAAGACGACGCTGCAACTGGTCGCGATCGGCTTCCTTCTGGCCGGGCCGGCCGGCGACAGGATCGTCCCGTTCATCTCGGAAGCCGGCCTGGCGCTCCTTTGGGTGTCGGCGCTGATCACGCTCTATACGGGCTGGGACTATTTCCGCTCGGGCATGCGGCACGTCACGGGAGGCTGAATTGGCGCGGCAGGTCAAATTCATCTATTTCGCCTGGGTCCGCGAGCGCATCGGCGTGCCCGAGGAAACGCTCGAACTGCCCGAGGCGGCGCGGACCGGGGCCGACGTGATCGCCTGGCTGAAGGCGCGCGGCGACACTTACGCGCTGGCGCTTGACGATGCGCACGCGATCCGCATGGCGGTCGATCAGGAGCACGCCGATCCGGCAGAGCCGATCGGTCCGGCGCGCGAGATCGCCTTCTTCCCGCCGATGACGGGCGGCTGAGCGCCCGCCATGGCGGCCGCGCCGGACATTGTCGTGCAGGCCGAGCCGTTCGATGCGACGGCCGTGTGCGAGACCATAACGCGGGAGCGGCCCGATATCGGCGCGCTCGTCACCTTCACGGGCCTGTGCCGCGACGAGGGCGGGCGGCTGGCGGCGCTCGAACTGGAACACTATCCGGGCATGGCCGAAGCGGAGATCGGCAGGATCGCGCACCGAGCCTGCGAGCGCTGGCCGGTCGGCGCGCTGACCGTCATCCACCGGCACGGGCTGATCCGGCCCGGCGAGGCGATCGTGCTGGTCGTTGCGGCCTCGGTGCACCGGCGCGCGGCGTTTCAGGCGGCCGACTTCATGATGGACTTCCTGAAGAGCCACGCGCCCTTCTGGAAACGCGAGCATCTGGCCGACGGCACGACAGGTGCATGGGTCGCAGCGACCGAACGGGACCGGGCCGACACCGCGCGCTGGGAAAGGCCAGACTGACGGGCCCGCTCAGGCGGACAGGGCGAACGAGGCGTGCACGATGGCCGTGAAATGGCAGGCCGAGGCGGCGAACACGAAGCCGTGCCACACCGCGTTCTGGTATTTCAGCCCGCTCCATTGATGGAAGATGACGCCGACCGAATAGACCAGCCCGCCGGCGACGATCAGCCAGGCGTCCACGAAGGGCACGCTGGCGAACATCGGCCAGGCCAGCAGCATGCTGGCCCAGCCCATGCCCAGATAGAGAAAGACGGTGTAGCGATCCAGAATGCCGCCGGAAAACAGCTTGCCAGCCGCGCCCGCAAGCGCCGCCGCCCAGATCGTGGCCAGCATCAGATAGGCGAACCCGCCGCCGATCAGCACGACCACGGGCGTGTAGGAGCCGGCGATCTTCAGGAAGATCGCCGCCTGGTCGAAACGGCGCAGGGCCGGCCGCATCCGCGGCCAGGGCGTCATGTGATAGGCGGCCGAAAAGCAGAACAGGGCAAAGACCGTAAGACCGTAGACGATGAGCGCGGTGTTGAGCGGGACCGGCAGCGTGCCGAAAGCGAACGCATAGACAAGGGCGAAGCCGGCCAGGCTCGCGGCGACGCCAAGGACGTGGACGGCGCCGTCGGCGATCCTTTCGCCGCGCGTATAGTCGGGGTAGCAGCCCCCCGCCATGCCGGTCATCCGGCTATCGGACGCAACTGCGTTCACGCCAAGCCCCGTCCCCTGTCCGTTCCACCCATGCTACCGCGGAAAGCTTAGAGTGCGCTTAACGCGGTTCGATAGGCCATTTTGCCATTTCACGCAGTGTTGTATGTGCGTTGAGTCAAACCTCAAACGCCGGACAGTTTCATGACCATCACCAGCGCCCCACCCGATCCGAACCGCTTCCCCCACCATGTGACCGAGCGCCTGCGCTTCGGCGACACGGATCAGCAGGGACACATCAACAACGCGGTCTTCGCCACCTTGTTCGAAAGCGGCCGGGTTGCGTTTCTGTACGACCGCGCGCGCAGCCTGCCGCCGCAAGGCACGCAGTTCGTCATCGCGCAACTGACGATCCGCTTCATGGGCGAGATGACCTTTCCGGGCGAGGTTCTCGTGGCGAGCGGGATTTCACGCATCGGCAAATCGTCGGTCACACTCGCTCAGGCGCTCTTCCTTGACGGAGCGTGCACGGCCGCAGCCGACAGCGTCATCGTTCTGACCGATGCCGAAGCGCGGCGCTCGACGCCGCTTCCCGAAGAGGCGCGGGCGCTTTTCGCCGCGCTTGCCGTCGAGCCCGCCCCGCCGGCATGACAAGGCCGGACGCGCAGGCCCGGCCCGAAGCGCATCGCGCCGCCGGCGCTCAGCCGACGATCTCGGTCTCGGCGAACCAGTAGGCGATCTCCCCGGCCGCCGTTTCGGGCGCGTCCGAGCCATGCACCGAGTTCTCGCCGATCGAGTTCGCATAGAGCTTGCGGATCGTGCCCTCGGCGGCGTCGGCCGGGTTGGTCGCGCCCATGATCTCGCGGTTCCTGGCGATCGCGTTCTCGCCCTCCAGAACCTGAACGACGGTGGGAGCGGACGACATGAAATCGCACAGTTCGTCGAAAAACGGACGCTCCCTGTGAACGGCATAGAAGCCCTCGGCCTGGCGCCGGCTCATCCAGACGCGCTTGGAGGCGACCACGCGCAGCCCGTTCTCTTCGAAAATCGTTGTGATCGCGCCGGTCAGGTTGCGCCTGGTCGCGTCCGGCTTGATCATGGAGAAGGTGCGCTCGATCGCCATCGTGATACCCTTTGTGACGGTGCGTTCGGAAAGGTGGGGAAGATGGCGGCCCTATAGCCGGGCCGGTGCGGGTTGCCAAGGGGCGTTACAAGGGGTGCCAGGGCAATCGCATATGGCCGCGTTCGCGCAAGGCCCGCCGCCGTCATGCGTCATCCTGGGACCCGCGCCTCATATGCGATTGCCCTGCAAGGCGCGCGACCGGCAAGAAGGCTTGCCCGCCTTGCGGGTCTGCGCCAAACAGCGGCCATGTTGCAGATTTCCGACCTCACATTCCGCATCGCCGGCCGCCTGCTGCTCGACGGCGCGTCGGCCACGGTGCCAACCGGCGCCAAATGCGGGCTGGTGGGCCGGAACGGCACCGGCAAGACGACGCTGTTCGGGCTGATCGCGGGCGAGATCGGACCCGAGGCCGGCTCGGTCACGGTCGCCAGGTCCATGCGCATCGGCCAGGTGGCGCAGGAGGCGCCGGGCACCCAGGACACGCTGATCGAGACCGTGCTCGCCGCCGACACAGAGCGCACCGCCCTGCTCGCGGCCGCCCGGACCGAGACGGACCCGGCGCGGATCGCCGACATCCATACGCGCCTTGCCGATATCGACGCCCATTCGGCCGAAGCGCGCGCGGCCTCGATCCTGGCCGGCCTTGGCTTCGACGCGGCGGCGCAGGCGCGCCCCTGCGCGTCCTTTTCGGGCGGCTGGCGGATGCGCGTCGCGCTGGCCGCGGTCCTGTTCACCGCGCCGGATCTGCTGCTGCTCGACGAGCCGACCAACTATCTCGACCTTGAGGGCACGCTCTGGCTGGAAAGCTACATCCAGCGCTATCCGCACACGGTGCTGATCATCAGCCATGACCGCGACCTTTTGAACGCGTGCGCGACCTCGATCCTGCATCTCGAACACCGCGGGCTGTCGCTCTATCGCGGCAATTACGACACATTCGCGCGCACGCGCGCACAAAAGGCGGAGCTGAGCGCCAAGATGGCCGAGAAGCAGGCGGCCCGGCGCAGGCACATGGAAGCCTTCGTCGCGCGGTTCCGCTACAAGGCCTCCAAGGCGCGGCAGGCGCAAAGCCGCATCAAGGCGCTCGAAAGGATGGGCGATGCATCGGCTCTCGTCGACGAATCGGTCGCGCCCATCCGCCTGCCCTCGCCCGCGCGGCAGGCCGCCTCCCCGATCGTCGCGATGGACGCGGTCGATGTCGGCTACGCGCCGGGCGCGCCCGTCCTCAGGCGCCTGACCGCGCGGGTCGACCATGACGACCGGATCGCGCTTCTGGGCGCCAACGGCAACGGCAAGTCGACCTTCGCCAAACTGCTCGCCGGGCGCCTTTCGCCGGACGCCGGCGCGCTGACCCGCGCCGACCGGCTGCGCGTGGCCATGTTCGCACAGCACCAGCTCGACGATCTCGATCCGGGCGCCTCGGCCTATCGGCACTTCCGCGCGCTCTATCCGGACGAGGGCGAGGCCAGGGTGCGGGCGCGCGTGGCCGGGTGCGGGCTGAGCGGCGAAAAGATGGACACGGCCGCGGCCGCGCTTTCCGGCGGTGAACGGGCACGGCTGGCGCTGGCGCTTGCGACCCATGACGCGCCGCATCTTCTGATCCTCGACGAGCCGACCAACCATCTGGACATCGACAGCCGCGCCCGGCTCACCGAGGCACTCAACGCCTATGAGGGGGCGGTGATCTTGATCAGTCACGACCGGCACCTGATCGAAGCGTGCGCCGAGCGGCTGTGGCTGGTCGGCGGTGGAACCGTCGCGCCTTTCGAGGGAGACATGGAGGACTATCGGGCGCTGATCCTCAAGGGCGAGGCGACATCGGGCGATGGGGCCGCGCACTCGGCTTCAAGCGCGCGGACCAAGCGGCAGGAAGCGGCGGCGCGGCGCGCCGAACTGGCGCCCATGCGCAAGAGGATCGGCGAACTGGAAGCGCTGGTCGAAAAGGCCGACAGGGCGATCTCGGCCATCGACGCCGAGTTTCTCAAGCCCGATGTCGCCGCGAACGGGGCGCGGGTCGCCGAGCTTTCCCGCAAGCGGGCCGAGGCCGAACACAAGCGTTCGGCCTGGGAGGACGCATGGCTGACCCTTTCGGCCGACTATGAAGCGGCAGCGGGCGACTAATCGCCCGCGGCGCGGCCCCAGCGGCGCGCCGGCCTTTGCGGCCGCGGCGCGCGCCCATGGCGACGGCGCAGCATGGACAGAAGGGCCGCCAGCAGGCCCAGCCCGACCAGCCCGCCGCACCCGCCCATCGGGCGCGGCGACCGCGCCGGTGAGCGCCATGTCGAGGAAGGAGAGCGGGATGCCGTTGCGGTCGCCTTGGCCGAACACGAACAGATGCTCGCCGTCGCCCAGCCCGGTGATCGGGCCGACGGCCAGGGCGATGCGCCGCCCGTCTTCAAGGCCGCCGGCGGTCGCGCCGCCGGTGCCGTCGATCGTCAGCACCTGCGCGGTCACCGTTCCGTCCGGCCCGTCGAGCACGAAGGTGAAGGTGGTGGGCCCGGCGCCGGGCGCGGGCACGCCCGTGCTGCGCCCGGTGATCCGCATCAGCAAGGGCGCGGCGTCCGGCGACAGGCCGATGCCGGACACGGAGCGGAAGCCGTCGCGCGCGTCATGGATGCGGTAGGTGCCCAGTTCGACATTGTTGTAGGTGTCGAACCAGGTCGGATAGGCCCAAAGACCGATGAAGCCGAACAGGATCGAGGCGATGCCGAGGCGGTACAGCACGGGTTCAGGCCGCCCGTTCCCAGCGCCCCTCGGGCGTCTGTTTCCAGTAGGCCAGATCATGGCCCCCGGCCTTCAGCGCCTTCCACTGTCCACGGGCGTGCCGAACCGCGTCCTCATCGCCGCCGTCGAACATGATGGCGAGGCGCCGATAGGCCGAAAGATCGCCGTCCGCCTCGGCGCCATGGACCAGAAAACGGATCGCCGCGCCATTGGGGTTGCCGTGCGTTGCGGTCACGAAGACCGGATGGTCGCCGGCCGGCTCGTCGCCGTCGCGGCCGTGCGGCAGGAACGAAACCGGCTCATGAGTCCACAGCATCCGGTCCACGGCCTGGCAGGTCTCGGCGTCCGGCACCTGAACCACCGCGTTCCATCGGCGGGCAAGCGCCTTGTCGACAAGGCCGGCAAGCGCCTCGCCGAGCGCGGTTTCGGTCAGATGGTAGAAGGTGACCTCGGTCATGGCGCGCGGTGCCGCATCCTCACCCCTCGAACATGTCGCGCACCCAGCGGTCGAGCAGGCGCACGCCGAACCCCGAAGCCCAGGACTGGTTGATGTCGCCGGCCGGCGAGGCCATGGCGGTTCCCGCCACGTCCAGATGCGCCCAGGGCGTGTCGCCGACGAAGCGTCTGAGGAACTGGGCCGCGGTGATCGAGCCGGCATTGCGGCCGCCGATGTTCTTCATGTCGGCGAACTTGGAGTCGATCATCTTGTCATATTCGGGGCCCATCGGCATGCGCCAGACCTTTTCGCCGGTCGCCTCGCCCGCCCTGGCGAGACCTTCGGAAACCGCATCGTCATTGGAAAACAGCCCGGCGTGATGCTGGCCGAGCGCGACCAGAATGGCGCCGGTGAGCGTTGCCAGATCGACCATCGCGCGGGGCTCGAACCTGTTGCTGCAATAGGTCAGCACATCGGCGAGGACAAGGCGCCCCTCCGCGTCGGTGTTGATCACCTCGATCGTCTGGCCGGACATGGAGGTGACGATGTCGCCCGGCCGCTGGGCCTTGCCGTCGGGCATGTTCTCGACCAGGCCGACCAGGCCGACGGCGTTGACCCTGGCCTTGCGCGCGGCCAGCGCGTGCATCAGCCCGGCCACCGCGCCCGCGCCGCCCATGTCGCCCTTCATGTCCTCCATGCCGCCGGCCGGCTTGATCGAGATGCCGCCGGTGTCGAACACGACGCCCTTGCCGATGAACGCCACCGGCCTGTCCTTCACCTTGCCGCCGTTCCACATCATGACCAGAAGCCGCGGCGGACGCGCCGAGCCCTGCGCGACGCCCAAGAGCGCGCCCATGCCCAGTTCGCGCATTTCGGGCTCGCCGAGCACCTCGGTCTCCACCCCGAGCGCCTGGAGCGCCTCGCCGCGCGCGGCGAACTCCTCGGTGCCCAGCGCGTTGGCCGGCTCGTTCACCAGATCGCGCGCCAGCATCACGCCGCGCGCCACCGCCTCCGCATCGCGCCAGGCCTTCCTGGCGGCGGCGGCATCGGCGGTCTGGATCACAAGTCTCTGCGCCTTGGAACCCTCGCCATCGGCGTTCTTTGCGGTCTTGTATTTCCTGAACGCATAGGAGCGCAGCAGCCAGCCCTGGGCGAAGGCGGCAAGGGCGTCCGCGTCCATCGCCTCATGGGCGATCATGGTCACCTGCGGCTCCTTGGCCATCGCCGCGCGCGCCGCACCACCCAGCGCCAGCCAGCCCGTGTCGGACGCATCGTCCGGCTTGCCCGCGCCGACCACCACGATACGGCTTGCGGGGCTGCCCGCCGGGGCCAGAACGTCGAGCACCGCCTTGGCCTTGCCGGTGAATTCGGCGATCTGCGCGGCGCGGCCGACCACCCCCTCGCCGTCGAGTTCGCCGGCAAGCGCGCCGATATCGGCGTCCTGGGGCGCGACAAGCAGCGCCGCGCCCTTCTTGACAGGGGCGGGTTTGGCGAAGGTGACGGTCGGCGATATGGACATGGGGAGATAAACCTTTGACGGGTCAGGCTACGGATGGCTTGATTTTGGTGCCTCCCGCGGCGATAGCAAGGCCCGAAAGGCGCCGCAATGGTTCATTAACCGTGACGTTTTCCACATTGTTAGCCGTGACGGCTGATGATGGACCCGGCACGACACGCAGCCCCGGCACGGGACGCAGCCCCCGGCACGGGACGGTTGCCGCCGCCCATCCCGGACCGTTCGAAGCGAGGACAGACCCCGCCCGTGAGGACCGTTGAACGCTATATCCTGCGGCGTGTCGCCGCCGCATCGTTCAGCGCGTTCGCGGCGATCCTCGCCGTCGTCTGGGTCACGCAGGCGGTCACGCGCATCGATTTCGCGACCGGCTCGGCCGGCTCGATCGGCGCGTTCCTGACCATGATGGCGCTGCTGACGCCGCAGTTCGTCACGCTCACCCTGCCGTTCGGGCTGCTGATCGGCGCGGTCAACGTGCTCAACGCCATGAACGCCGACAGCGAGATGCCGGTGATGGCCGGCTCCGGCATCGGCCGCATGGCGTTCGCCCGGCCCGTCCTGATCGTCGCGCTCGCCCTTGGCGCCACGATCGCGCTGATCAGCCACCTGGTCGAGCCGCGCGCCAACCGCGCCGTCCGCGACATCGTGGTGGAACTGCGCACCGACCTGCTGGCGGGCGTGATCCGGGACGGCCGCTTCATCGAGGTCGAGGACGGGCTCACCCTTTATGTCGACCGCAAGGAGGCCGGCGGCCGGCTGACCGGCCTGATGATCGCCGACCGGCGCGACCCGGACACCCATCTTGTCCAGTATGCGCGCGAAGCGGTGATCGACGACAGCACCGGAATAAGCCTTCTGGTGCTGCGGGAAGGCCAGTTGCACCGCACCGACGTTTCGACCGGACAGGTCTCGATCATCCGCTTTCAGAGCTACGCCGTCGATCTGGGCGGCTTCAGCAGCGCCGCCGACATGCCGCGCTATCTCCTGCATGAGCGCGAGACCACCTACCTGCTCGATCCCGATCCCGACGATCCGTCCTTGCGAAGCTGGCCGGGCCAGGCGCGGGGCGAACTGCACCGGCGCATGACCGAATGGCTCTATCCGGTCCTGTTCGCCATGGTGGCACTGGTGCTGGCGGGCCAGCCGCGCTCGCACCGCTCAACGCGCACCATCACGGTGGCGCTGGCCTTCGGCGCGGGCCTGGGCTACCGCTGGGGCAGCTATTTCGCCTATAACCAGATCAAGGTCGACGGCGCCCTGTTCTGGCTGCTCTATGCCATCCCGCTGGGCGGCATCGGCCTTTCGCTCATCATGTATCTGCGCGGCTGGACGGTGGCCGTTCCCGACCGGCTGGTGCATCCCGTGCGGGCGCTGGCATTGCGGCGCGCGCGCGCCGCGCCGGGCCGGGCGTGACCATGGCGGCCGGGCGCACATTGCAGCTCTATGTGTTCATGCGCCTGATGCGCATGGTCGGCGGCTTTGCGGCCGGAATCGCCGCGCTGGCGCTGCTCGTCGACTTCACCGAGTTGTCCAGCCGCACGGGGGGCCTGCCCGACTACACCGCCCTTGGAGCGCTGGGCATTTCGGCCATGCGGGTGCCGTTCATCGTGCAGGCGACGCTGCCCTTCGTGATGCTGTTTGCGACGATCGCGACGCTGATCGCGCTGAACCGCAAGCACGAACTGGTGGTCGCCCGCGCCGCCGGCATGTTGGCCTGGCAGTTCCTCGCGCCCACATGGGCAGGGGCGCTGGTGATCGGCATCATCGGCGTCACGGTGCTCAACCCGCTGGCCGCGAACGGCTTTTCGCTTGCGCAGGCGATCGAGGGCGGCTGGCGCGGCGGCGCGCAGAGCGCGCTGTTCGACACGCACGAACCCTGGCTGCGGCAGGGCCGGGAGGGCGGCGGCTCCTACATCATCACCGCCCGTTCGGCGACAAATCAGGATGTGACGCTGTTTGACGCCACCTTCCTTGAAATCGGGGCCGACGAACGCATCGTCGCGCGTCACGACGCGCGGCGGGCGCGCCTGGGCGAGGGCACCTGGCTGCTTGAGGACGTGACCACCAGCGCGCCCCGGCGACGGCCCGTCGAAACCGCCCGAATGGCCGTTCGGACGCGACTTGACGAAACCGTGATCCGCCAGTCGCTGGTGCCGCCGGAGATGGTTCCGGTCTATGCGCTGGGCCGGCAGATCGCGACGGCGCGCTCGTTCGGAGTGCCGTCGGCGCCGTTTTCCATGCAGTTTCATTCGCTTGTCGCCCTTCCCGCCCTGATGGTCGCCATGGCCATGATCGCCGCCACCGTGTCGTTGCGGTTCGTCCGCTTCGGCCAGTCGGCCTCGATGATTGTCGCTGGCGTCACCGCGGGCTTTCTGCTTTATGTCGTCACGGCGCTGGCCAAGTCTTTCGGCAGCGCCGGCGCGATGCCGCCGGTGATTGCCGCGTGGCTTCCGGTGGTTGGCGGGATCCTGTTCGGAATCGGGTATCTTCTCAACCATGAAGACGGGTAATGGGTAGCCGAGGGGGCATGATGGCGCAGAGGCGGC
>NZ_CFIFWG010000029.1:0-22922 GCF_984466335.1 Roseitalea sp.
TCGCGGCGAGGTGGGGATGGGCTTCGAAAAGCCTGCCGCGCAACTGGGCGAGCGAATCGAACGGCAGCCTGCGGCCGATCACGTCGGACAGCGCCCGCAGGATCGCCCAGTCCTCCTTGGCGTCTCCGGGCGGGAAACCGGCGCGGTTGGCCATCTGCACGCGGCCCTCGGTGTTGACGTAGATCGCAGACTTTTCCGTATAGGCGGCCGCCGGCAGGATGATGTCGGCATGGTGGGCGCCGATGTCGCCATGGGTGCCGATATAGACGGTCGTCGCGCTCGCCTTGCGGGCGCGCAGGTCGATCTCGTCTGCGCCCAGAAGGAACAAAATGTCGGTCTCGGCGACCATTTTGGCCGCCGGCAGGCCGCCCTCGCCCGGCACGAAGCCGATGTCGAGCCCGCCCGCGCGGGAGGCGGCCGTGTGCAGGACCGAAAATCCGTTCCAGTCGCCGGTCAGCGCGCCGACCCGGTCGGCCAGCGCGGCGGCAAGGCCGAGCACCGCACGGCCATCGCCGCGCGCCAGGGCGCCCTGCCCCACAATGATCAGCGGCCGCCCGGCCTTCTTCAGCGTGCCGGCGAACTTATGCTTGCCGTCGGCCAGCGCCTTCAGCGTTTCGGGCCCCGCGCCCAACGGCTCGTAATCGTAGCGCAGATCGCCCATATCGCCGATCACGCCGATCGGGATCGGCGCGGCGCGCCACGCCTTGCGGATGCGCGCGTTCAGGACCGATGCCTCGAAACGCGGATTGGCGCCGACGATCAGGATCGCATCTGCGTCCTCGATGCCGTCGATCGTCGCGTTGAAGACGTAGCCGGCGCGGCCGAGCGCGGGATCGAGCGCGGCGCCGTCCTGCCGGCAATCGATGTTGGCCGAACCGAGACTCTCCATCAGCGCCTTGAGGGCGAACATCTCCTCGACGCCGGCCAGATCACCGGCGATCGCGCCGATCGCCTCGCCCGCCCTGCCGTCGAGCGCCGTCTTGATCGCACCGAACGCTTCGCCCCAACTTGCGGGCTTCAGCTTGCCGTCCGCGCCGCGCACATAGGGCCGGTCGAGGCGCTGGGTGCGCAGCCCGTCCCAGACGAAGCGCGTCTTGTCGGAGATCCACTCCTCGTTGATCGCCTCGTTGACGCGCGGCATGATGCGCATGACCTCGCGGCCGCGCGTGTCGAGGCGGATCGCCGAGCCGACCGCGTCCATCACGTCGACCGATTCGGTCTTGGCCAACTCCCAGGGCCGCGCCTGAAAGGCGTAGGGGCGCGAGGTCAGCGCGCCGACCGGGCACAGGTCGATCACATTGCCCTGCAATTCGGACGTCATGGCCTGTTCGAGATAGGTCGTGATCTCGGCGTCCTCGCCGCGGCCGATCAGGCCCAGTTCGGAGATGCCGGCGACCTCGGTCGTAAAACGGACGCAGCGGGTGCAGTGGATGCAGCGCGTCATGATCGTCTTGACCAGGGGGCCGATATACTTGTCCTCGACGGCGCGCTTGTTTTCCTGGAAGCGCGAGGAATCGATGCCGTAGGCCATCGCCTGGTCCTGAAGATCGCACTCTCCGCCCTGATCGCAGATCGGGCAGTCGAGCGGATGGTTGATCAGCAGGAACTCCATGACGCCCTCGCGGGCCTTCTTGACCATCGGCGTGTTGGTGAACACCTCCGGCAGCTGGCCCTCGGGGCCGGGACGCAGGTCGCGCACGCCCATGGCGCAGGAGGCGGCCGGCTTGGGCGGGCCGCCCTTCACCTCGACAAGGCACATGCGGCAATTGCCGGCGATCGACAGGCGCTCATGATAGCAAAAACGCGGAATCTCGGCGCCGGCCTCCTCGCACGCCTGCAACAGCGTGTAGTGGTCGGGAACCTCGACTTGCTTGCCGTCAACCTTGATCAGGGCCATGTGCGCCTTCCATCCTTTCGCTCGCTTGTCTCACGCGCAATGCCGGATTTGCCACAGCTTGACGTGCGGCAGATGCGCCCAATGGAACGCCCGGTCCGTATTGCCGGCCCGGTCCGAATGGTCAAGACGTTCGCGCGCTTGCTCGGGCGAAGGCCGGCGACCATCCTCGGGCAACGGCATCGGGAAGCTGCGCGATGCGCCCATGGCGCACGATGCGGGGCCTGGCCGACCCATCGAAAAATCCTCCGTTCCGTCTCCGGCCTCGTTTCGTCGCGGGCCGGCTCTCCGGTGGCGCTCGGTCACGAACGCCGGCACCATACCCATGAGGCGCGCCGCGCCGCATGCCGTTTGCCGCTATTTGCGCCCCCCGGCAAGGCGGGCGGCCTGGCCTATCCAGTCGTCGCGAACGATCCGGCCCTTGAACTGAAGATAATCGTCCAGCCAGGCGATTTCCTCGGCCGTCCATGCGGCGATCTGCTTGTGTGTCCAGATGCCCAGCCCGTTCAGCACGCTCTCAAGCTTCGGTCCGACGCCGGATATCCGCTTGAGATCGTCGGGCCTTGCGGGCTTTTGCATCCTGCGCGGCTGCCTGAAGTCCTCGGGCATCACCTCGGCCGCCGTGGCCGACCCTCCGGGCCGGGCGGTCACAATGGCCGCGACCGGCTCCGCAGCGGAGGCACAGGCAGGCGCAGGCGGAGCGACCCCGACGGCGGGTTCGGGCTTTGCCGCCGGAGCGGCGATCGGAGCGAGGGCGGGCACCGCCCTTTCCTGCGGCGCGGCGGTTTCCTCGGCGGCGAAAGCCCATTCGAACTTGAGCGGATTGGTCACATCGGCGCCGGGCGGTGCGAACGGCGAGGCATCGCGCGTCGCCTTGTGCATGCGCACGGCGGCGTCCATCATGCCGGTGGCGGTCCCGAACATGGCGCCCGCCACGTGGCTCGCCGCGCCCATGGAAACGGCGGCGGCGGCGGCCATGGCGCCCATCGGATGGACGGCCAGGTTCGGCAAGCCCTCAAAGCCGGGAACGGCCTTCATCATCGCTTTCATGTCGGCCTCGCATGCGCCGATGTCCTGGAAGGGCGCCTCGGCAAAGGGCGGCATCGGCGGCGTACCCATGGCGCGCATGAAGGTCTCGGCGGTCTTCTGAAGCGGCTCCATGCCCGGCACGAGGGCAAGGAAGGGGTTCTCCCTGGCCTGCGGACTCATCCAGTTTTCTGCGAACGGAAACATCGACATCCCTTTCTCGTCAGTGTCGCGTGTGACCGCCGTTCCGTGGTGCTTCCCCTTACCCTGACATCTGCGACAAGCGTGGCGTCCGGGGGACCGGCAGGGCCTTTGTCTATGCCTTCAAGGTCGGACGGCGCGCCGTGTCTTCGGCCAGACGGGGCGCGAGTCGGATCCTTGTGCTGCATTGCAGCATAAATCACGGCGAAATGCTACTCCGCCGCTTCCAAAACCGGCCTGGATCGGTGCGAATTTCGCGAGAATTCGTCGATGCGCCTTTCGATCTCGGGCCGGAAATGGCGGATCAGACCCTGGATCGGCCAGGCGGCGGCATCGCCCAGCGCGCAGATGGTGTGGCCTTCCACCTGCTTGGTCACATCGAGCAGCATGTCGATCTCGCGCTTCTGGGCGTTTCCGACAACCATGCGCTCCATGACGCGCCACATCCAGCCGGTTCCCTCGCGGCAGGGCGTGCACTGGCCGCAGCTCTCATGCTTGTAGAAATAGGAAAGCCGCGCGATGGCTTTGACGATGTCGGTCGACTTGTCCATCACGATCACCGCGGCCGTGCCCAGACCCGATTGCAGGGCGCGCAGGGAATCGAAGTCCATCGGACAGTCGATAATGTCCTCGGCCGGGCAGAGCGCCACGGACGAGCCGCCCGGAATGGCGGCGAGCAGATTGTCCCAGCCGCCGCGCATGCCGCCGCAATGGCGGTCGATCAGTTCGCGGAACGGGATCGACATCTCTTCTTCGACCGTGCACGGCGCGTTGACGTGGCCGGAGATGCAGAACAGCTTGGTGCCCGTGTTGTTCTGCTTGCCGAGCCCTGCGAACCATCCCGCCCCGCGGCGCAGGATGGTCGGCGCGACGGCGATCGATTCCACGTTGTTGACCGTGGTCGGACAGCCGTAAAGGCCGACATTGGCCGGGAACGGCGGCTTCAGGCGCGGCTGACCCTTCTTGCCCTCCAGGCTTTCGAGCAGCGCGGTCTCCTCGCCGCAGATATAGGCGCCGGCGCCGTGATGGACATGGATGTCCATGTCCCAGCCGCACTTGTTGCCCCTGCCCAGAAGGCCCGCGTCATAGCATTCGTCGATGGCCGCTTGCAGCGCCTCGCGCTCGCGCATGAACTCGCCGCGCACATAGATGTAGGCGACATGGGCGTTCATGGCGAAGCCGGCGACGACGCACCCCTCGATCAGCGTGTGCGGATCGTGGCGCAGAATGTCGCGGTCCTTGCAGGTGCCGGGCTCGGATTCGTCGGCGTTGACGACCAGATAGTGCGGCCGCTCGCCCACCTGCTTGGGCATGAACGACCATTTCAGGCCCGTCGGAAAGCCCGCGCCGCCGCGCCCACGCAGACCGGACGCCTTCATCTCCGAGATGATCCAGTCGCGGCCCTTGTCGATCAGCGCCTTGGTGCCGTCCCAATGGCCGCGGCCCATCGCGCCCCTGAGCGAGGTGTCGCGCAGGCCATAGATGTTGGTGAAGATGCGGTCCCTGTCAGCGAGCATGGTTCCTATTCCGCTGGTTCGCCGATGATATCGAGGCGCTTTTCGATGCGGTCCAGCCGGCTTTCGACACCGCCCATCCGCGATAGCAAGGCATTCAATTCGCCCTGTGACGCATTCTGGTGCAGGCGCGCGGCAATCAGTTCTTGCTTGATGTCCCGCCGGCCGGTTTCGAGCCCGCCCAACCCGCCCTGAACGCCCTTGACAGCCCCATATATAAGTTCGTTTGTCACGTCTGCCATCGCCGCCTCACTTGGGCTTTCTGCCGAAGACACGGATATATTCGTCCACGCCGCCCTTGGCCAAGGCTTTCGCCTGCCCGGCCCAGTCGTCGCGCTCGATCCGGCCCCTGAACTTGAGGTGGTCGTCGACCCATTGGCGCTCGGCCCCGCTCCATCCGGCGACCTGGGCGAAGGTGTAGACGCCAAGGCCGTGCAGCTTTTCCTCAAGCTTCGGGCCGACGCCCGAGATCAGCTTCAGATCGTCCGGGCTGGTGGGCCTTTCGACGGCGGCCGGCCGGTTCCCGTCATCGGCTAAAGGGGTGGCGCCGGGCGCGCCGGCGGTCCCCTCCCCGTCCAGCAGGCTGGTCGGCCCGGTGACGGGCGCGGCGAAGACCCGGTCGATCTGCGGGCCGGGCGCGATCTGCCCGCCCCTTCCGGCCTCGAACGCGTCGATGATCTCCTCAAGCCTTTCGGGCGTCAGGTCCTCATAGGCGTCGCGCCCGATCATCACCATGGGCGCGTTGACGCAGGCGCCCTGGCATTCGACTTCTTCCCATGACAGCGTGCCGTCGGCGTTGCGATGGAACTGGCGGTCGTTGATCCTGCGCCGGCACACCCTGATCAGATCTTCCGCCCCGCGCAGCATGCAGGGCGTCGTGCCGCAGACCTGGACATGCGCCCGCGTTCCCACCGGCTGAAGCTGGAACTGGGTGTAGAAGGTGGCGACCTCCATGACGCGGATCAGCGGCATGTCGAGCATGTCGGCGACATGCTCGATCGAGGCCTTGGTGACCCATCCCTCCTGTTCCTGGGCGAGCATCAGCAGCGGGATCACCGCCGATTGCTGACGGCCCTTCGGGTATTTCCCGATCCATCTCCTGGCCTCGGCGGACCGCTGGCGGTCGAACTTGAAGCCCTCGGGCTGGATCACGTCATCGGCTAGGCGGCGTACGGACATCAGGCATCACCAAACAGGTCTGAAACGGAGATTTCAATGCCGGGCGGGGAGAGCGCGATCGTTCCTTCGCTGACGATGCGCGTGTCGAGCCTGTCGGGCTGATCGGTCCGGCTGAAATGAACGGCGCGGCGCCCGACCGGATCAACGAGCAGATAGTGTCGAACCGACGGCACCATGAAATATTCGGCCAGTTTGTGGTTCTCATCCCGATAGGCGCTCGACGGCGAGACCACTTCCACCAATATGACCGGCTCTTCAAGGACAGCGCTGTCGAGATCGAACGGCACGCACTGTACGGCGGCATCGGGCAGGCGCACCGTATGCTTGTCGATAACAACCGTCATGCCATCGGGAAAAACCCGACATTGAAGACCAGCGCGCGCAATTGCATCCTCAAGGGCCCTGGCGGTCGCGTGTTTGGACAGGGCGTGACGCGCCCTCTCGGCGGCCATTTCAACCGGCTCACCGTTCTCCAGCTCAAATCGCCTGTCACCTTGTTGTTGCGCCCAGACCATGAAGTCCGATGCGCTCATAGTGGCCCGCTTGGCCGAAACCGCCGTCATCACCGGTCCACCTCGCCGAACACGATGTCGAGTGAACCCAGAATGGCCGAAACATCGGCCAGCATGTGGCCGCGACACAGAAAGTCCATCGCCTGCAAATGGGCAAAGCCCGGCGCGCGCAGCTTGCAGCGATAGGGCTTGTTGGTGCCGTCGGCGACCAGATAGACGCCGAACTCGCCCTTGGGCGCCTCGACGGCCGCATAGACCTGGCCGGGCGGCACCTTGTAGCCCTCGGTGTAGAGCTTGAAATGATGGATCAGCGCTTCCATCGAGCGCTTCATCTCGCCGCGCTTGGGCGGCACGATCTTGCCGTCCGTGTTGGAGACCGGCCCCTGCCCGCCGGCGCTCGCCAGCTTGTCGACGCACTGGCGCATGATGTGGGCGGACTGGCGCATCTCCTCCATGCGGATCAGATAGCGGTCGAAGCAGTCGCCGTTCCTGCCGATCGGGATCTGGAACGCCATCTCGTCATAGCATTCATAGGGCTGCGACCGGCGCAGATCCCATTTCGCGCCCGAGCCGCGCACCATCACGCCCGAAAAACCCCAGGCCCAGGCATCGTCCAGATCGACCACGCCGATATCGACGTTGCGCTGCTTGAAGATGCGGTTGCCGGTCAAGAGCCCGTCGATCTCGTCGACCACCTTCAGGAACGGGTCGATCCAGTTGCCGATATCCTCGATCAGCTCGGGCGGCAGGTCCTGATGCACGCCGCCGGGCCGGAAATAGGCCGCGTGCAGGCGCGCGCCGCAGGCCCGCTCGTAGAACATCATCAGCTTCTCGCGCTCCTCGAACCCCCACAGCGGCGGGGTGAGCGCGCCGACGTCGAGCGCTTGCGTCGTGATGTTGAGAAGGTGCGACAGGATGCGCCCGATCTCCGAATAAAGCACGCGGATGAGTTGGCCGCGCCTTGGCACCTCGATCCCCAGGAGCCGCTCGACCGCAAGGGCAAAGGCGTGCTCCTGGTTCATCGGCGCCACATAGTCGAGCCGGTCGAAATAGGGCACGGCCTGAAGATAGGTCTTGGCCTCGATCAGCTTCTCGGTGCCGCGGTGCAAAAGGCCGATATGCGGGTCGACGCGCTCGCACACCTCGCCGTCAAGCTCCAGCACCAGCCGCAAGACGCCGTGCGCGGCCGGATGCTGCGGGCCGAAATTGATGTTGAAGTTGCGGACGTTGTGTTCGGTCATGGGGTGTCGGTCGTGGTTCGTCGATCGTTGGTCGTGGCGCGGCTCATTTCAGCGACACCTTCCTTATCAGCGCGCCGAGCATTCGGCCAATGTCATCGGTCTGCCCGAGGATGCGCGCACGATCGATATCGCTTGCGATACCGACACGACCCGCGATCAAAAAGAGCGTTTCCAGCTCTTTGAGCGAACCCTGTGCAATCCTCAAAAACTGAGCAAAACTACCTTGTGAGCCGCGGCCGAAGCCTTCGGCGATGTTGGAGGGCACCGAGACGGCGGCGCGTCGGGCCTGGCTGGTGAGCCCGAATTGCTCAGAGCCCGGAAACCCTGCCGTCACCTTATAAACATCCGCTGCGAGTTCCATGGCCATCTGCCAAACCCTCAGGTCCCGATAGGATTTGATCGGGCCATCATTCATACAACCGACGACCAACGAACAACGACCGACTCATTCGCTTCTCTTCTCATCCCCCGGCAGCACATAGTCCGTGCCCTCCCACGGAGACAGGAAGTCGAAATCGCGGAACTCCTGGCGCAGGCTGACCGACTCGTAGACGACGCGCTTGGCCTCGTCGTCATAGCGCACCTCGACAAAACCCGTCAGCGGGAAGTCCTTGCGCAGAGGGTGGCCCTCGAAGCCATAGTCGGTCAGAAGCCGGCGCAGGTCCGGATGGCCGGTGAACAGGATGCCGTAAAGGTCATAGGCCTCGCGCTCGAACCAGTTGGCGCCCGGATAGACGCCCGTCGCCGAGGGAACCGGCGTCTCCTCGTCGGTCATCACCCTGACGCGCAGGCGCTGGTTCAGCGTCGGGCTGAGCAGGTGGTAGACGACGTCGAAGCGCCTGTCGCGCTCGGGATAGTCGACGCCAGAAAGGTCGATGAACGAGACGAACCGGGCCTGCATGGAATCGCGCAGCCGGGTGAGCGTGGCGATGATGTCCTCGATGCCGACGGTTATCGTCAGCTCGCCATGGGCGATCGCGGATTCATGGCCGATGTCGCCCAGCGTGTCCGCGACCGTGCTCGCCAGATCCTCAAGGTTCTCAAGCGTGGCCATCAATGGCTTTCCCGTTGTGCCGCCCGCGCCGCGATCAGCGCTCGATCGTGCCGGTGCGGCGGATTTTCTTTTGCAGGAGCAGGATGCCGTAGAGCAGCGCCTCGGCGGTCGGCGGGCAGCCGGGCACATAGATGTCGACCGGCACGATGCGGTCGCAGCCGCGCACGACCGAGTAGGAATAGTGGTAATAGCCGCCGCCATTGGCGCAGCTTCCCATCGAGATGACGTAGCGCGGCTCGGGCATCTGGTCGTAGACCTTGCGCAGCGCAGGCGCCATCTTGTTGGTCAGCGTGCCGGCGACGATCATCACGTCGGACTGGCGCGGGGAGGCGCGCGGAGCCACCCCGAAGCGCTCGGCATCGTAGCGCGGCATGGAGGTGTGCATCATCTCCACGGCGCAGCAGGCCAGGCCGAACGTCATCCACATCAGCGAGCCGGTGCGCGCCCAGTTGATCAGCTCATCGGTGGAGGTGACCAGAAAGCCCTTGTCGGCGAGTTCGTTGTCGATCTCGCCGAAGAAGGAATCGTCGGCGCCGACAGGCTTGCCCGTGCTCGGGTCGACGCCCCCCCTGGGCTTCGGGGCGACCAGGGTCTGACTGTCGCTCAATCCCATTCCAGCGCTCCCTTCCGCCATTCATATATGAAGCCGATGGTCAAAACGCCAAGAAAAACCATCATCGACCAGAAGCCGAACATGCCCAGTTCGCCGAACGAAACCGCCCATGGGAACAGAAAGGCGACTTCGAGATCGAAGATGATGAACAAGATCGCCACAAGGTAGAAGCGCACGTCGAACTTCATGCGCGCGTCATCGAACGCGTTGAACCCGCACTCATAGGCGGACAGCTTCTCCGGGTCCGGGCTCTTGTAGGCGACGATGAACGGCGCAACCAGCAGGGCCGCCCCGATTCCGAGGCACACGAGCAGGAAGATGATGATCGGCAGATAGGAGGCGACGACGGCTTCCATGCGCAAATCCCCGAATTTGATTTCGGGCGCTGTAGCCCGATCTGTCGCGGCGCGCCATATGGCCGTTGGCCGCATGGGGCCGAGGGCGGGCGCGCTCCTTTGTATGGGAGGCAGTTATCGCCTCGCGCGGGCCGGCGCAAGGGCCGCAGCGCCCATTCCCGCCGGCGTTGAGGGCGCGGTGACGCCCAATGGCGCCATCGAGCTTGCGCGCCGCACGAACATCCCGGTGCGGGGCGGCCCGCCCACTATGGCGATCCTTTCTCCCCGCTGCCCGCCGCCGCCGGCTCGCTTGGATGGATCGGACGCCTCGGATGGTTGATCTTAGTTGATTTTCCTACAGCAAGTGGCGCGAGTGACGGGGCTCGAACCCGCGACCTCCGGCGTGACAGGCCGGCACTCTAACCAACTGAGCTACACCCGCACTTGCTGGCGACCGGCATGGCCGGCGTCGGGCTGACTTAAGTCGAAGCGATTGGGGTGTCAAGCGGCGGCGGCGATTGTCCTCGATCGCAGGAAAGCGCCGCGCCGGCCGGCCGGCGCGGCGAACACCCGTTGACCGAATGCTTGCAAGGCACGGCGATGCGGACTAGATCGAGCGTGGGCCGAAAGGCCACGGGGGCGATTAGCTCAGCCGGTAGAGCGCTTCGTTTACACCGAAGATGTCGGGAGTTCGAGTCTCTCATCGCCCACCATTTCTGCTTGCGCGTTGCCGCCCGACCGCCCTGACCATCATGGCCATGGGCAAACGGTGCGCGATCCGACGGATGGCACGCGGAAGATATGAGCGAACCGATGATGGTCGCGGCGCGCGGCCCGACAATGCACACGAACGGGTGCGCGAACGCGCCCCGCTGTCGCCCGCGCAAGAGGGGGCGGGGTGAAAAAAAGCCCCGCCTTGCCGGATCAGCCGTTGACGGCGTCCTTGAGCGCCTTGCCGGCGGAGAATTTCGGCACGCGCTTGGCCGGAATGTCGACGGGCGCGCCGGTCATGGGATTGCGCCCCGTCGTTGCGGCACGCTGCTGGACGACGAAGTTGCCGAAGCCGAGCACGCGCACGTCTCCGCCGGACTTGAGCGTCTCGGTGATGGTGGCGAACACGGCATCGACCGCCGATGCGGCTTCGCCCTTGCCCAATCCGGCCTTGTCTGCGACCGCGGCGGCCAGTTCATTCTTGTTCATGGGTTTCTCCCCTCAGTCAGAATTGTCTGGCACCGACGCGAATCGGCGACAAGTGCACAGTGAAGCGACACTAGCGGGAATTTGGGCAATTCCTAAGCCATTGGGCGCCAAACAATCGCCAAATGCCCGAATTCAACATGAAATCACACCTATAGGGCGAGCGGCATCCGGACGCGGTGCTTCCGCCGACCGGCAGGAGGCGCCGCCGGAACGGCGCCCTCGCCATTTTCGACCCGAACGGGGGCGGTTCAGTGGGCGACGCTGGGAACCGGCGAGCCCGACGAAGCGATGGCGGCGGCGGCCATCCTTTCGTCTTCCTCGGTCCACTCGATCGGCTCGGGCCGGCGGGTCATGGCATGATCGAGCACTTCGCCGACGTGACTGACGGGCACGATCTCCAGTGCGCTTTTGACATTGTCGGGAATGTCGGCGAGATCCTTGGCGTTGTCCTGCGGGATCAGAACCTTGGTGATGCCGCCACGCACCGCCGCCAGAAGCTTCTCCTTCAGCCCGCCGATCGGCAGCACCCTGCCCCGCAGCGTGATCTCGCCGGTCATGGCGATGTCCTTGCGCACCGCAATGCCGGTGAGCACCGAGACGATCGCGGTGGCCATGGCGATGCCCGCGGAGGGGCCGTCCTTGGGCGTTGCGCCCTCGGGTACGTGCACATGGATGTCGCGCTTGTCGAACACGGGCGGTTCGATGCCGAAATCGATGGCCCGGGACCGGACATAGGACGCGGCCGCCGAAATCGACTCCTTCATGACGTCCTTAAGGTTGCCGGTCACGGTCATTTTGCCCTTGCCGGGCATCATGACGCCCTCGATGGTCAACAGTTCGCCGCCGACCTCGGTCCAGGCAAGACCCGTGACGACGCCCACCTGATCCTCCTGGTCGATCTCGCCGAACCGGAACTTGGGCACGCCCAGATAATCGGCCAGATTGTCCTCGGTGACCACGACCGAGGCGACCCCGGAGCGCAGGATTTCGGTGACCGCCTTGCGCGCCAGCTTCATCAGTTCGCGTTCGAGGCTCCGCACGCCCGCCTCGCGGGTGTAGAGTTGGATGATCTTGCGGACCGCCCGCTCGTCGACCTCGAACTCGCCCTTCCGGAGGGCATTGTCGCGGATCGCCTTGGGCATCAGGTGGCGTTCGAGGATCTCGACCTTCTCGTCCTCGGTATAGCCGGCGATGCGGATGATCTCCATCCGGTCCATCAGGGGCGGGGGAATGTTGAGCGTGTTGGCCGTGGTGATGAACATCACGTTCGACAGGTCGTACTCCACTTCCAGATAATGGTCCATGAAGGTGTTGTTCTGCTCGGGATCGAGCACTTCGAGCAGCGCCGAGGATGGATCGCCGCGGAAGTCCATGCCCATCTTGTCGATCTCGTCGAGCAGGAAGAGCGGGTTGGATTTTCCAGCCTTCTTCATCGACTGGATGATCTTGCCCGGCATCGAACCGATATAGGTGCGTCGGTGGCCGCGAATCTCGGCCTCGTCGCGCACGCCGCCCAGCGCCATGCGCACATATTCGCGCCCCGTCGCTTTGGCGATCGACTTGGCGAGCGACGTCTTGCCGACGCCGGGCGGGCCGACCAGGCACAGGATCGGACCCTTGAGCTTCTTCTGGCGCTTCTGGACGGCCAGATACTCGACGATCCGCTCCTTGACCTTCTCAAGGCCGTAATGGTCGGCGTCGAGCACCTCCTCGGCCAGCTCCAGATCGTATTTGATCTTGGATTTCCTGCCCCACGGGATCGACAGCATCCAGTCCAGATAGTTGCGCACGACGGTGGCTTCGGCCGACATCGGGCTCATCTGCTTGAGCTTTCTGAACTCGGCGTCCGCCTTTTCGCGGGCTTCCTTGGAGAGCCTGGTCTTGCCGATGCGCTCTTCCAGTTCGGCCAGTTCGCCCTGACCGTCCTCGCCGTCGCCCAACTCCTTCTGGATCGCCTTCATCTGCTCGTTCAGATAGTATTCGCGCTGCGTCTTCTCCATCTGGCGCTTGACGCGGCTGCGGATGCGCTTTTCGACCTGGAGGACGGAGATCTCCGCCTCCATGTGGCCGAGCGCCTTCTCCAGCCGGTCCTTGATCGGCAGCGTTTCGAGGAGTTCCTGCTTGTCGCCGATCTTGACGGCCAGGTGCGAGGCCACGGTGTCGGCCAGCTTGGAATGGTCTTCGATCTGGGAGACCGCGCCGACGACGTCGGGCGAAATCTTCTTGTTGAGCTTGACGTAATCCTCGAACTGGGCGACCACCGAACGGGCCAGCGCGGCGACCTCGACCTCGTCCTCGTCGGGCGTTTCGACCGGCACGGCGCGCGCTTCAAGATAGGCCTGGTTCGGCGCAAAACCGTCGATGCGGACGCGCTCGACGCCCTCGACCAGCACCTTGACCGTGTTGTCGGGCAGCTTGAGCAGTTGCAGGACGTTGGCGAGCGTGCCGGTGGTGTAGATCGCATCGGTCGACGGATCGTCCTCGCTGGCGTCCTTCTGCGTTGCGAGCAGGATCTGCCGGTCGTTCTCCATCACCTCCTCAAGGGCGCGGATCGATTTGTCGCGTCCCACAAAGAGCGGCACGATCATGTGCGGGAAAACGACGATGTCGCGCAGCGGCAGAACGGCATGGAGCCCGCCCTCACCGCCCGCAATCGTCTTTTCGTTTGCATGTGTCATGCGTCTGGTCCTTTCGAGGCCTTGCGGCCGCTTGCGGCTTTTCGCCGGATTGGCCGCCGTACCGCAGTCCCGGCGGCGGGTTCAACGCATCGGCGTCCGCCCTTAATTGGCGCCCGCGGGCGACCATTTCAACCGGCGCGACGGGCCCGGGCGCGCTCCCGAACGGGCCATACACAGGCCAAGCCGGACGCCTCATGCGCTCTCGGCGGTCTGCGCCTCCTCGTCCTTGTCCGAGTAGATGTAGAGCGGCCTTGCGCCGCCGGTGACGACCTCGTCGGAAATCACCACCTCGCGCACGCCTTCGAGCGCGGGCAGCTCGAACATGGTGTCGAGCAGGATCGTCTCCATGATCGAGCGCAGGCCGCGCGCGCCGGTCTTGCGCTCGATCGCCTTGCCGGCGATGGCGCGCAACGCGTCCTCGTGGAACGTCAGGTCGACATTTTCCATCTCGAACAGGCGCTGATACTGCTTGACCAGGGCGTTCTTGGGCTCGGTCAGGATCGACACGAGCGCATCCTCGTCGAGATCCTCCAAGGTCGCCAGCACCGGCAGGCGGCCGACGAACTCCGGGATCAGGCCGAAGCGCAGCAGATCCTCGGGCTCGACCTTGCGGAACAATTCGCCCGTCTTGCGCTCCTCGGGCGCCTCCACCGAGGCGGCGAACCCGATCGAGGTGTTGGTGCCGCGATCGGCGATGATCTTGTCGAGGCCGGCGAACGCGCCGCCGGATATGAACAGGATGTTGGCGGTGTCGACCTGAAGGAACTCCTGCTGCGGATGCTTGCGCCCGCCCTGGGGCGGCACCGAGGCGACGGTGCCTTCCATGATCTTCAAAAGCGCCTGCTGGACACCCTCGCCCGACACGTCGCGGGTTATGGAAGGGTTGTCGGACTTGCGGGAGATCTTGTCGATCTCGTCGATATAGACGATGCCGCGCTGGGCGCGCTCGACATTGTAGTCGGACGCCTGAAGCAGCTTGAGGATGATGTTCTCGACATCCTCGCCCACATAGCCCGCCTCGGTGAGCGTGGTCGCGTCGGCCATGGTGAATGGCACGTCGATGATGCGCGCCAGCGTCTGGGCGAGCAGCGTCTTGCCGCAGCCGGTCGGGCCGATCAAGAGGATGTTGGACTTGGCAAGCTCCACATCCTCGTTCTTTTCGGCGTGCGCCAGGCGCTTGTAGTGGTTGTGGACGGCGACCGACAGGATACGCTTTGCGCGGCTCTGGCCGATCACGTAATCGTCAAGCACGCCGAGGATCTCCTGCGGCGTTGGCACGCCCTCCTTGGACTTGGAGATCGAGGACTTGTTCTCCTCGCGGATGATGTCCATGCAAAGTTCGACGCATTCATCGCAGATGAACACGGTCGGCCCGGCGATCAGCTTGCGAACCTCGTGCTGGCTCTTGCCGCAAAATGAGCAATAGAGCGTGTTCTTGGCGTCCCCGCCGCCTCCGCTCGATGAAACCTTGCTCATGCTCAATCCTTTCCTGCGCCGAAACGGTGCCGGTCCTGACGTTCCGGCCTCAAAGGGCGCATCGCACACGCCCGACGGAACGCAGCGCGGGCACCATAAACACAAGAAACGCCGACAAAACCCAACCCTTCGAATCATCGAAGGCTAAGGCGGCCCTTGTCAACAACGCCTTAACGCCGCCCATAGCCTAGCGTGCCACGCGGCAAGAGCAAATCGAAAATGCGGCCGGCGCGCGCCGGACGATGACGACCGTCATTGGCCCTTGGCTTCGGCTTCGGTCGCCTCGCGCGACGACATCACCCGGTCGATCAGGCCGAAATCCTTGGCCATGTCGGCGGTCATGAAATTGTCGCGCTCAAGAGCGCCCTCGATGGTCTCATAGTCCTGGCCGGTGTGGGCGACGTAGATTTCGTTGAGCCGCCGCTTGAGGCTTTCGACCTCCTTGGCGTGGATCATGATGTCGGTCACCTGCCCCTGATAGCCGCCCGAGGGCTGATGGACCATCACACGCGCATTGGGCAAGCAAAAGCGCGTGCCCTTGGCGCCGGCGGTCAGAAGCAGCGAACCCATGGAGGCGGCCTGGCCGATGCAAAGGGTCGAAACGGCCGGCTTGATGAACTGCATGGTGTCGTAGATCGCAAGGCCCGAGGACACCACGCCGCCGGGCGAGTTGATGTACATGGCGATCTCTTTTTTCGGATTGTCCGCCTCCAGCCACAAAAGCTGGGCGCACACAAGGGAGGCCATGCCGTCCTCGATCGGGCCGGTGATGAAGACGATGCGCTCCTTGAGCAGGCGCGAGAAGATGTCGTAGGCGCGCTCGCCCCGATTGGACTGTTCGACGACCATCGGCACGAGATTCATCGCGGTTTCAAACGGGCTTGGCATGGGTCACCTTTTCGGGAGCGGCGGCAATGAGCGGGAATCAGTGAAACTGTGAACCGTCTAGATAGGGCGCGCGCCAGGGGCCGTGCAAGGGCGTGCCCGCCATCGCGCGGATGGCACGGCGCGTGTCCTGGGGCCTGTGGGGGTTCAGGATTTGAAGTTCGCCACATTATTGGCGGCACATTCCTGAACGCGCTTCGAATCCAAAACCACACTTGATGCAATAAGTCGCTCGTGTCCTTTCGAATCCGAAGTCCGTCCTGAGCCCGCTGCCTTCATGGAACGAACTTCGGATTGGGGACACTCGCCCGTGCATCGGCGCGCCATGGCGACACCTCACCTGCACGGGTTCGAGCGGGCGGCGCGGCCGGTCAGCCGGCCTTGGCGAGCGCCTGGTCGATGTCGGCGATGATGTCGTCGACATTCTCGATGCCGACCGACAGGCGCACCACGTCGTTGCCCGCGCCGGCCGCCTCGCGCTGGGTGTCCGAAAGCTGGCGGTGGGTGGTGGAGGCCGGATGGATCACCAGCGAGCGCGTGTCGCCTATGTTCGCCAGATGCGAAAGAAGTTCCAGGCCCTCGACGAACCGGACGCCCGCCTCGTAGCCGCCCTTCAGCCCGAAGGTGAACACCGACCCGCCGCCCTTGGGCGCGTATCTGGTCTGAAGGTCCTTATAGGCGTCTCCCTCAAGGCCCGCATAGCGCACCCAGGACACCGCATCATGGTGCTTGAGATGTTTGGCGACCGCGTGGGCGTTGTCGCAATGGCGCTGCATGCGCAGCGGCAGGGTCTCAAGGCCGGTCAGGATCTGAAAGGCGTTGAAGGGCGAAAGGGCGGGGCCGAAATCGCGCAGGCCGAGCACGCGGCAGGCGATGGCGAAGGCGATGTTGCCGAGCGCCTCGTGCAGCACAACGCCGCCATATTCCTCGCGCGGCGCCGACAGCATCGGATAGTTGTCCGAAGCCGACCAGTCGAACGTGCCGCCATCGACGATGATGCCGCCCATGGAATTGCCGTGGCCGCCGATGAACTTGGTCAGCGAGTGCACCACAATGTCCGCGCCGTGCTCGATCGGCCGGATCAGATAGGGCGTCGCCATGGTGTTGTCGACGATCAGCGGCAGGCCGTGCCCGTGGGCGACCTTGGCGACCGCCTCAAGGTCGGTGACGACGCCGCCAGGGTTGGCAAGGCTCTCGACGAAAACGGCACGCGTTCTGCCGTCGATCTGCGCTTCGAGCTGGTCGAGATCGTCCATGTCCGCCCAGCGCACCTGCCAGTCGAAATTTCTGAACGCTTGGCCGAACTGGTTGATCGAGCCGCCGTAAAGGCGCGTGGCGGAGACGAAATTGTCGCCCGGCCGCATCAGCGTATGGAAGGCGAGAAGCTGGGCGGCGTGGCCCGAGGCGACGGCAAGCGCCGCCGTGCCGCCCTCAAGCGCGGCGATGCGCTCCTCCAGCACCGCATTGGTCGGGTTCATGATGCGGGTGTAGATGTTGCCGAACTCCTGCAAGCCGAACAGGCGCGCGGCGTGATCGGCATCGTCGAACACGAACGACGTGGTCTGATAGATCGGCGTGATTCGCGCCTTGGTGGTCGGGTCGGGCTGGGCGCCCGCATGGATGGCGAGCGTCTCGAAGCCAGGCGTGTGATCGGTCATGATGTGTGCCTCCCCTATGCGGTTTTCCTGATGGCCTTACCGACCTTATCGGCGAGGCCCGGCGCGAATGCAAAGCAGATTTTGCGCGGACCGATGCCGAGAACGGCGCCCGCGCCCGCATCCGCCTTGCATCGCGCCTCGGGCGAAATGGGCGGCCGTTGCGCTCGTCGCGCTTGTCTGCCCCGGCCGCGGCCGGCTAACCCGGTCGGACGCAACCCAGCCCGCTTGCGGGAACAAGCCGGAGGAAGCATTACGATGCCCCGACCCCTCGCCACCGTCATGACCGCCGAAGAGATCGAGGCGTTCATCGATACGCACTTCCCTCAGGTGCACATGGATGGCCGGGCGCTGACGCTGCGGGCCGTGGAGCCGGGCGCGGTCACCGTCCGGCTCGACACCGCCGATCGCCACCTGCGGCCCGGCGGCACGATTTCGGGGCCGACCCTGTTCACGGTGGCCGACCTGGCCGCCTATTACGCGATCCTGGCCCATCTCGGTCCGGTGGCGCTGGCGGTGACCACCAGCCTCAACATCAACTTCATGCACCGCGCAGCGCCCGGTCCGCTGACCTGCGTGGCGCGCATCCTCAAGCTGGGCAAGCGGCTCGCCGTGACCGAGGCGGCGATGAGCGACGAGGACGCAACGCTGGTCGCGCACGCCACGGCGACCTATTCGATCCCGCCGCGCACGGCCAATATGGTAAAATGATACCACATATTTAGGATGTTGTTTTCATTATGCTATTCCTGCCCTCTTCGCGGCAACCTGCTTGACATCCGCCCGCGCCTCGACTAAGGGGGCAGGCATGCGCGTGCCGGCCCGCCCCGCACGCCTGTTTTTTGGCGCCCCGCGCGACAATCCAAGCAACAAGAAAAGCCCGCCCGGTTTCCGGCGGGACCGAAACCAAGGACGAACCCATGCGGACCTTTTCGCAGAAGCCCGCCGAGGTGCACAAGAAATGGGTGATGATCGACGCCGAGGGCCTCGTGGTCGGCCGCCTCGCCACGATCGTCGCCTCGCGCCTGCGCGGCAAGCACAAGCCGACCTTCACCCCGCACGTCGATGACGGCGACAATGTCGTGGTCATCAATGCCGGCAAGGTTGTCTTCACCGGCAACAAGCGCGCCGAGAAGAAATATTACTGGCACACCGGCCATCCCGGCGGCATCAAGGAGCGCACGGCCGCCCAGTTGCTCGACGGCCGCTTCCCCGAGCGCGTCGTCGAAAAGGCCGTCGAGCGGATGATCCCGCGCGGCCCGCTCGGCCGCCGCCAGATGAGGAACCTGCGCGTCTATGCCGGCGCCGAGCATCCGCACGAGGCGCAAAAGCCCGAAACGCTCGACATTGCCGCGCTCAACCGCAAGAACAAGAAGGCCTGACATCCATGGCTGATCTCAACTCCCTCGAAGAGCTGGGCACGCTGGCCGCCGACGGCGACGCCGCGCCGGCGGTGCCCGAAGCGCCGGCCCATGTCCAGAAGCTGGACGCCCACGGCCGCGCCTATGCCACCGGCAAGCGCAAGGATGCGGTCGCCCGCGTCTGGCTACAGCCGGGCACCGGCAAGGTGACGGTCAACGACAAGGACATGTCAGCCTATTTCGGCAGGCCCGTCCTGCAAATGATCCTCCAGCAACCGGTGATCGCCGCCAACCGCGACGGCCAGTACGACATCACCGTCACCGTCAAGGGCGGCGGCCTGTCCGGCCAGGCGGGCGCGGTGCGCCACGGCATCTCCAAGGCGCTGACCCATTACGAGCCGCAACTGCGCCCGATCCTGAAGAAGGGCGGTTTCCTGACCCGCGACAGCCGCGTCGTCGAGCGCAAGAAGTACGGCAAGGCCAAGGCCCGCCGCAGCTTCCAGTTCTCCAAGCGCTGATCCGTCGGCATTTGGCGGAAGCGATCAGGCGGGGCTTCGGCCCCGCTTTTTTCGTGCCGGCATCGGCGATAGCATCGCCCCATGGAACCCTTCCCCCTCATGCTCGCTGAGCCAAGTCCACATCCGGCACGTCGATGACACGCAAGACGATCGATTCGGCCTTCACGTCCCAGACCCTGACCGGCGCCGCGCCCGAGCCGACCTATGCGGGGGCGCTGTCGTTCATGAGGCGGCGCTTCACCAAGGTGCTCGACGGGGCCGATGTCGCCATTGTCGGCGTGCCGTTCGATGCGGCGACCTCGAACCGGCCCGGCGCGCGCTTCGGCCCGCAGGCGATCCGCCGCGCATCGGCGATCATGGACAATGATCCGCAATACCCCTTCGCGCGCGACCTGTTCGAGACGCTCGCCGTGATCGACCATGGCGACCTGCTGTTCGACATGGGCCACATCGCGCAGGTTCCGGCGGCGATCGAAGCGGCGGCCGCCCGGTTCGTCGATGCCGGCGTCTTCCTGCTGGCGCTCGGCGGCGACCATTTCGTCACCTGGCCGCTTCTGAAGGCCCACGCGGCCAGGCACGGCCCGCTCGCTCTCGTCCAGTTCGACGCCCACCAGGACACCTGGCCCGACGACGGCGCGCGGATCGACCATGGCACGTTCGTGGGCCGGGCCGTGCGCGAGGGCATCGTCGACCCCGACCGGTCGATCCAGATCGGCATCCGCACCCATGCGCCCGACGATTTCGGCATCGCGATCCTGTTCGGCCACGATCTTGAGGAGATGGGGGCCGCCGACATCGCCAACGCGATCCTCACACGCGCCGGCGGCGCGCCGGCCTACATCACCTTCGATATCGACTGCCTCGATCCGGCCTTCGCGCCGGGCACGGGCACGCCGGTGGCGGGCGGACCGTCGAGCGCCAAGATGCTGGGCGTCCTGCGCCTGCTGAGGCGCCTCGATCTGGTCGGCGCCGATGTGGTGGAAGTCGCGCCGGCCTATGACCATGCCGATATCACCGCCATTGCCGGCGCCAGCGTGGCGATGCATTATCTCGGCCTTGTCGCCGCGCGCAGGAGAGATGGGTAAGGTGTTGACGCAAGCGCTTGTGAAGATGATTCAAGGGCCTTGCGCATCGAGTCGGAAACCGACGGCAAGCCTCTGACATGTAACGGGTTTTAAAGCTCCAATGACGGCGAAGATATTCATTGACGGCGAGCATGGCACGACCGGCCTGCAAATCCGCGACCGCCTGGCCGCGCGCGACGACATCGCGCTTCTGTCGATCGCCGAGGCGGATCGCCGCGACGCCGGCAGGCGCGCCGCGCGCCTGCGCCAGGCCGATATCGCCATCCTGTGCCTGCCCGACGATGCGGCGCGCCAGGCCGTCGCGCTGGCGGGCGAGGCCGGCACCCGCTTCATCGACGCCTCGACCGCGCACCGGACCGACCCCGATTGGGTCTACGGCTTCGCCGAGGCCGAACCGGGCCAGGCCGGCCGTATTGCCAGCGCACGGCGCGTCTCCAATCCGGGCTGCTACCCGACCGGGGCGATCGGCCTTCTCAGGCCGCTCGTGCTCGCCGGCATCCTGCCCGCCGGCCATCCGGTGACGATCAACGCCGTCTCGGGCTATTCGGGCGGCGGCAAGGCGATGATCCGGCAGATGGAGGACCAGGCCGCCAAGGACCGGATCGCCGCGCCCTTCTTCGCCTATGCGCCGGGGCTCAGGCACAAGCATGTGCCGGAGATCATGGAACGGTCCGGGCTGACCGCGCGGCCGATCTTCACCCCGTCCGTCGGCCGGTTCCCGCAGGGCATGCTGGTGAGCGTGCCGCTGTTCTCGGCGCACCTTGAGGACGCGGCGTCGATGGAAACCGTGCACGCGGTGCTGGAAGCCCATTATGCCGGTCAGGATGCGGTCGAGGTGGCACCGCTCGACACCGCGGGCTCGCAGGCACGGATCGAGGCGACCGAAATGGCCGGCACCGACCGCATGAGGCTCCATGTCTGCGGCACGCCGGGCGACGGGCGGATGAACCTGGTCGCCTCGCTCGACAATCTGGGCAAGGGGGCCGCCGGCGCCGCCGTGCAGAATCTCGACCTGATGCTGGCCGGTTAGACATGCAGGTGCCTGCGCCCGTCGGCGAGCGGCAGCGGGCCGGCCATGGCGCGCCAGTGGGCGACCGCGAACGCAAGCGTGAGGAACGCGGCGGCCTGGTGCAGCAGCGCCCAGAAGAGCGGCACGACCATCACCAGGGTGACGATGCCGATCATCGCCTGGGCGACGACAAGCGCCAGCAGCACGGCCGCGCGGCGCGCATGGGTCGAACCGGGCGCCCGGCGCCGGCACGACCAGGCATGGGCCGCCACCGCCGCCAGCAGGACATAGGCGCCCATGCGATGGGCGAACTGGACGATGGCCGGGTTCTCGACCCAGTTGCGCCAGCCGAGCGCAGGCTCCCACATGATGGCGGGGAACAGGCCCCCGTCCATCAGCGGCCATTCGTTGAACACCCAGCCCGCATCGAGCCCGGCGACGAGCGCGCCCAGATAGATCTGTGCGAAGACCAGGCCCGCCAACAGGCCCGCCCAGCGGCTCGACCGCGCCGTCGGCTTCAGGTCCTGCGCGTGCGGCGCAAGGCCGCGCGCGGTCCAGACGATCCATCCAAGGATCAGCGCCGCCATGCACAGATGCACCGCCAGCCGGTGGTGGCTGACGTCGACGCGCTCGGTCAGGCCCGACGAGACCATCCACCAGCCGATGAAGCCCTGAAACCCGCCGAGCGCCAGAAGCCCGAGCAGGGGCGGCTTGAGACGACGGTCGAGCCGGCCGGTCAGCCAGAAGAAGGCGAGCGGCAGGGCGAACACCAGGCCCAGAGCGCGCGCGAGCAGCCGGTGGCCCCATTCCCACCAGTAGATGAACTGGAACTGGGCCATCGACATGCCGCGATTGACGAGTTGGTATTCGGGAATCTGCCGGTAGCGTTCGAGCTCCTGCTCCCATTGGGCCTGGGTGAGCGGCGGGACGACGCCGTGGATCGGCGCCCATTCGGTGATCGACAGGCCCGAATCGGTCAGCCGCGTCGCACCGCCGACGGTTACGAGCACCAACAGGACCAGCCCGGTCATGTAAAGCCAGCCGCGCACGAGCGCCCGGTCGCGCAGTTCGGCGTCCGGGGCGGCGGCGCGCCTTGCGACTGCCGTCGGTTCAGCCAGATCGGTCGCGGCGGCCATGTCCCTGCCCCCAAATTGGAATGCCGCGCCTGATTGCAGATCGGCCGGCCGGGTTCAAGTGCCGCTTTGCCGCAGCACCGCCCCGTCGGCCGGGCTTGGCACGGCGCGCGATCGTGCTAGATCGCCATCGGGATCAAGGAACGCCAATGCCCTACCGGCTCAAGAAATTCATCGGCATGGTGCTGCTGGTCGCGCTGGTGATCGTCTACGCGCTGGTCGCGATGGCGATCGCCTCGGCACGGCTCGCCGAGAGCGCCTGGTATGTGCACCTGGCCTTTTTCGGCCTTTCGGGCGTCTTGTGGGTGCTGCCGGCCATGGCCATCATCTGGTGGATGGAGCGCCGGCCCAGG